>NZ_JBRRES010000018.1:0-85760 GCF_056760395.1 Stenotrophomonas sp. STEN009
GGGGGTTTTTTTTTTTTTTCGGGGCTCCTGCGCCGGGGGGCCGTTCTCCGCCCGTGGGGGTGGGTTCCTGTCCGTCCGCCGCGGGGGGCGCGCCCGGCTGGGCGGGGTTTCGGCCACCCCCACCCCGGTTCAGAACAACTGGCCCTGCAGCGTGGGCTGTTCCATGCCCGCTGGTTGTTCGGCCACCTCTTCTGCACCCAGCCGCCAGGCCAAGCCGCCGATTCGACTGGCATGGCGCTTGAGCGCGGCCTGCAGCACGTCGGCACTGGCCGCCACATGCAGGACCTGGCGGGCACGGGTCAGCCCGGTGTAGATCAGCTCGCGCGACAGCACGCGACTGTCCTGCCGTGGCAGTTGCAGCCAGACCTCATCGAACTCCGAGCCCTGTGCCTTGTGCACGGTCATTGCGAACGCGCTCTCGTGCGCCGGCAATGCGGCCGGATGGAAGGCGCGCGGCTGATCGGCGGTGTCGCCGGGGAACCACGCCACCATCGCGCCCGTGCTGTCGCGCAGGCAGATGCCGACATCGCCGTTGAACAAGCGATGCCGATAGCTGTTCTCGGTTGCCAGCAGCAGGCGCCCCTGGAAGTAGCCCGGGGTGGTGCCGGCCAGCAGCTGTTCGATCCGCTCGTTGAGGCCACGGGCTCCCTGCGGCCCTTCACGCAGCGCGGTCAGCACGCGCAGGCGGCCGGCCTGCTGCAGTGCCAGGACCGGGTCCCGGATATCGGCCAATGCACGCCAGCGGCCCAGCAGATGCTCACGCTGGTCACGCAGCGGATCCGGCTCCCCTTCGTGGAAGCGGACTCCCGACAGTTCGCCACTGCGCAACAGTCGCAGCGTGGTGACGCTGTCGCCATCGCGGACGGCACGCGCCAACGGTGCCAGATCCAATGCGTCGCTCTGCCGGTAACCGCGCTGCAGCTGCACCCGCCTACCGGTGAATGCATGGACCGGCGCCGGCGGCTGCAATGCCGGTGCCGCCAACACCCCCTGCAACGCCAGTGCATCATCGACGCGCGTGCCCATGCCATCACCGCTGGCTCGCAGGATCGCGCCCAGCACGTCGCCGGCTTCGACCGAGGGCAGCTGGTCAGGATCGCCGAGCAGGATCAGGCGGGTGCCGCTGGCGATGGCATCGACCAGCTTGGCCATCATCGGCAGATCGATCATCGACGCTTCGTCGATCACCACCACATCCAGCGGCAGCGGATTATCGGCGTGGTGGCGGAAACGGGGCGAGTCGGGAATGACGCCCAGCAGGCGATGCAGCGTGGTACCGGTGGTAGGCAATGCGGCGCACAGCGCCGGGTCCAGGCCCTCCTCCTGCAACCGCTGCACGGCCAGACGCAGGCTTTCGGCCATCCGCTCGGCGGCGCGGCCGGTCGGTGCGGCCAAGGCCACCTTCGGCGGTGGCTGGCCGGTATGCGCTGCCTGCGCAGCCAGCAACAGCAGCAGGCGCGCGATGGTGGTGGTCTTGCCGGTGCCGGGTCCTCCGGTCACCAGCGCCAAGGGATGACGCAGGGTCACGCCTGCCGCGCGCGCCTGATGATCCTCGGCATCCCGGGCCTGCGGGAACAACCGTGCGAACAGCGGCGCCAACGCGGGCAGATCTGGCGCCGGCAGCGGATGGCCGCCGATGCGCTGCAGGCCTGCCGCCAGCTGCCGCTCGTACTCGCGATAGCGGCGCAGGTACAGCAGGCCATTCTCCATCACCAGCGGGGCGTCATCTGCGACAGCATCGGCGCGCCCGGGGGTCGCGACCCAGGGCGAGGCGCGCAGCTGCTCGATCCAGGATTGCGGCGCCGGCCAGGCGGATACGCCTTCCAGCAGCCGTTGCGGCTGCGCCGGATCGAAACCGGCATGCCCCAGCGATACCGCCAGCGAGGCCAGGGCCGCCGCCAGGGCCACGTCCTCCGGGGTGTCCGTGCGCAGGCGCTGCAGGCCGGTGGCCAAGGCGTGGTCGATCGTCCGCAGCTGGCCATTGCGGTACAGATCCCTGAGCAGGCTCATGCGCTGGCTCCAAGCGCGCGTGCCGCCAGCTCGGCCTGGGCCTGCCTGCCTCCGGCGAACAACGCATCGAGCGCGTCCACCAGTTCAAGCGGGAAACGATCGGTGTAGACACCATTGCCAGTGCCATCCAGGCCGCGGCAGAACAGATAGCGGATGCCGCCCATGTCGCGTTCGTAGCGGTAGGCCGCCCCCAGCCGGAAGCGCAGCCAGCGATGCAGCGCGACGGTATAGATCAGGGCCTGCAGGTCGTACTCGCTGTGGCGCATGGCGATGGCCAGCAGGTCGGGGCTGTAGCCCGGCAGCCGGTTGGATTTGTAGTCGAGCACGTACCAGCGGCCATCGCGCACGTAGGTGAGGTCGATCATGCCGGTCATCAGCCCTTCCAGCCGGCGGCGCTGGCCGAAGCCCCGGCGCGCGCTGGCGATGCCATGGGCATGCAGTACATCCAGCAGCGCCGGCACAGCGGTCGGCTCGATGGCGAAGTGGAAGTCGATCTCGGCACGACGATCCTGCGCGGGCACGCTGTACAGCGCGCCGCCCTCCGGCAGCTCCGCGATGAGGGTCTGGCCGACCAGTGGCACCAGCACCGCGATGCCGTCATCCAGGTCCGCATCTGCATAGCCCTCTTCGCGCAATGCCTTGCGCAGCACGGCGGCCTGGCCTTCCGGCGCTTCCTGGCCAGGCTGCCAGGCGCCCCATGCGGCGAAGTCGACGTTCTCCATCGCTTCGTGCAGCACGTTGCCGAAGCGGCTGCCCATGAAACGCGGGTCGACCGGCGCGGCCTCTTCGGTCGCGGCAGGATCCGGCAGCGCGGGCTCCAGGGGCAGCTCCGCGCCAACCGGTTCGTCGGCCGCCGGCGCCGGAAGTTCGGTGGCGGCCGCCTCGATGTCACTGCCACTGCCGGCATCGGCATGGGCCAGCTGGGTGAAGCTGTATACCCACCAGTCGTGGGGCACGCGACGCGCCTGCGTGCGCACTGCCGGAAGTTCGCCGTCCATTTCCACCGCCAGCTGCGGCAGCTGCGCCACCGGCTCGCTGTCGTCGACCTGCACATCGGCGCACCCGCGCAGGGCCTGCAGGTCGCCCAGCAATGGCGCCAGTGCGGTCCTGGCAAGACCGGCGAGGTCACCGATGGCGATCCACAGCGCGTGCTCGGCTCGGGTCATGCCGACGTACAGCAGGCGCGCGTCCTCTGCCTGCTGTTCGTGCCGCGCCTGGCGGCTGACGGCGTCCCACACCTCGTCCCTGTCGAGCTTCCAGTGCAGCTGGCGCTCGCCGTCCAGATGCACGGTGCAGTGTGCAGCGCTGTTGTTCGCGCCGCGCTCGATGCCCACGAACGGCAGGAACACCAAGGGGTATTCCAGGCCCTTGCTCTTGTGCAGGGTGATGATCTGCACACGGCGCGCGTCCGATTCCAGGCGCAGCAGCTGCTGCTCATCGTCCTGGTCGGCGCTGGCCATCCGGCCCTGCAGCCAGTCCAGCAGGCCATGCATGCCCAGCGCCTGTGCCGACGCCTCCTGCAGCAGCTCACCGAGCTGGAGGTAATTGGTCAGCCGGCGCTCGCCATCGATCAGCGCCAGCAGGCGTTCGCCCTGTGCGGCGCAGACGTCGGCGATCACCGCGAACGGGCCGCCGCGCTGCCATCGTTCGCGCCAGTGCAGCAGCTGCGCCTGGAATCCCCGCTGCAGGTCGCCTTCGCGTTCCATCGCTGCGATCGCACTGGCAGGCTGGCCGAGCAGCACGGTGGCCAGCGCGGTACGCAGGCGGCCTTCGTCGGCCGGTTGCAGCAGGGCCAGCAGCAGCGCGCGCAGGTCGCGGGCTTCGCTGGTGGCGAACAGGCTCTGCCTGCCGGCTGCCACCGCGGGAACTCCAACAGCCGCCAGCGCACGCTGTACAAGCGTGGCCTCGCGATGCGAACGCACCAGCACGGCGATGTCAGCCGGCTGCACCGGGCGACCACGCAGCAGGGCCCTGCCGGCGCGCGCGTCCACCAGCACCTGGTGAATGGCGGCCACACACGCCCGCGTCGCTGCCTCGCGGGAGGCATCGGAAGCCAGCGGCCTGTCACCGCCGCTGCGCAGCACGCGCAGGGTCAGGGCTGCGGCGGCATGGCCATCACGCTGGTAATCCGCATCTACACGTACGCCGCCCGGCCGCACCGGCTCGAAGCGGATGTCACGCTCGAGGAAGGCGTCCTCACCGCCGTTGTCGTACAGCATCTGCAGCACGCGCAGCAGCGCAGGCCGCGAGCGGAAATTCTGGTCCAGTGCCGGCGCAGGCTGCGCAACCTGCCTGGCCTTGAGGTAGGTATGGATGTCGCCGCCGCGGAAGCCATAGATCGCCTGCTTCGGATCGCCGATCAGGAACAGCGCTGGCGCCAGTCCCAGTTCGCGCACCTCCGGCGAATCGCCGAACAGGGTGTGGAAGATGCCCCATTGACGGTCATCGGTATCCTGGAATTCATCGACCAGGGCAATGCGGTACTGCGCGCGCAGCCGTTGCACCAGCGTCAGCCGTTGCGGCCCCTGCAGGGCAAGCGCCACGCCGTCGATCAGGTCATCGTAGGTCTGCACCCGTCGCGTCTGTTTCAACAGGGCCAGTCGCTGCGCGGCTTCGGCGCGCAGGGCGTGCAGGAAGCGGATCGCGCGCTGGCGAAGCCACGACATGACCACGTCGGCGGCATCCCACCAGGCCTGCAATGCGTCGAAGAGGGGGGCATCCGGGCATGCGCCCTGCTGATCGTCCCGGCAGAGCGCCTGCATCGAAGTGGGCAGCAGCTTCTCCAGATGGAGTTTTCCATCGCGTGACCAGTCCGCGCCGGCCTGCCCGGCGACCAGGGTGGAGAATGCCTTGTCGAAGCTCGGCCGCTTGGCACGACGTCCATCGAAGACCTTCTTCTCGAACGCCGTGGCGATCTGCCCACGGGCCGCATCAAGACCGGAGTCGATGGCGGACGCGAGGACCTGCGCGGCCTGCAGCATCCGCGGCCGCGGATCGTCCGGCAGCGTCGGCAATGGCAATGGATGCAGCGGCGGTGCGGCCAGCAGCGCGCGCAGGTCGCCTGCCAGTGCGTCCGGGCTCGACCACAACAAGGTCAGCGGCTCCAGTGTGGCCGGATCGTTGGCGTGCACGCGCCACAGGTCAGCCGCCAGTTCCTCCATCAGCTCGCGGTCGCTGGTCAGCAGCTCCGGAGGATCGAAGGTGTGGCCGCTCTCCAGTGCGTGCTCGCGCAGCACGCGGGTGCAGAAGCCGTGGATGGTGAAGATCGCGGCCAGATCGATTTCGTCGGCAGCGACCTGCAGGCGACGCTTCAGCGCCGCCGCGCTCTCATTGCCGGCATCGAGATGGCGCCGCAGGATCTGCCGGGTCAACCGCATGTCGGGTGCCTCGCCGTCGCCCGGAGGCAGGTCGACCATCCGCGCGGCCAGCGCCAGTCGCTCACGGATGCGCTTGCGCAGTTCCTGGGTAGCGGCATCGGTGAAGGTCACCGCCAGGATCTGGCCGATACGCAGGCCCTGCTCGACCACGAGCCGGGTGAACAGCGTGGCCAGGGTGAAGGTCTTGCCGGTGCCGGCACTGGCTTCGATCAGGCGGACGCCATCCAGGGGCAGTGCGAGATACGGGTCGATACCGGGATGTTCGATGGGGCTGCCTGCCACGGTAGCGTTCATCCGGTGACCTCTGTATGTGAACCGGCGCCGGGCACGCGGCCTTCGCGCAGCGCGCCGAACACCACCTGGCTGTTGTGCAGCAGCTCGGCATACCGGGCATCGTCCGCGAAGGGATCGGCACCGCGCATCAGCAACTGCCAGGCGTCACTGCGGGATTCGCCCCAGCTGCGGTCGCTGCCATGCCACTGCTTCCAGCCCTCGCTGCGCTGTTTCTCGCCGCTGGTCGTGTACAGCACCCAGCCGGTGTAGGGAGCGAACCACAACGGCTCACGCAGGCCACGCCGGCGCAGCTGCAGCAGCGCGCGCAGGGCGGCCCGCGCCGCGGGCACGGACAGTGCCGGCAGGACGTGCGGACCCTGACCGGCGTCACCACCGTCGTGGAACTGGACCAGCGGCAACGCGTCGCCTGCCGCATTGGCCAGCAGCCAGTCCAGCCCCTGGCGGATCACCGCGTTGCCGTTGAGCGTGCCCGCGCGCAGCCGCACCAGACCACCGGGATGGCGATCGGCAACCCGGCCGTGCAGGCGCACGCCGTCGATCTGGACCTCATAGCGGCGGCTTTCCGGCTGTACGCCCTGCATCCAACCCAGCATTGCGTCGGCATAGGGGCGGGTCTTCGATTGTTCCACCTCGAACTGCCGCTCGCCCAGCGCGCCGGATGGCACCAGCGCGCGTGCGCGCAGCCTCGGGTAGAGCGGGTCGTCATCGCCGGTGAGGGTGGCACGCACCACCGCGGCCTGCACACTGCGCGTGTCCGGCCCTCGCGCGGACAGCACCAGCGGCTCCAGATCGACGACGTCCTCGACCTCATCGGCCAGTCGAAGGCCCAGAGACTGCGACAGGAACTGCCCAGCCGGATCGCACAGAAAACGGCGCAGGCTTTCCAGAGACAGCTCCTCTTCCACCGCAGCTTCGACCGGCGGCGGCAGCGCCGCCGCGTCGAACCACGGCGACAGCCCGCCACGCTGCCCGGCCAGGCGACCGGCTGCCGGATGCCATTGCCGGCGGTAGCTGAAGCGACGCGGGTCGCCATCGCCGAACGCGGCGGGGGAGAACGGCTGCAGCGCGTGGCGGACCGTGAATGCCGCGGCGGCGGCGGCTGGATCGAGGTGGTAGGCCGCCACGGCGTCGATCAGCTCGCTGACCAGCACCGACGGTTCCCGCACGCTGCCATCGCGCGGATCGGCGCCGAGATAACTGAGGTAGAACACGTCCTGTGCGGCGGCGAACAGCTGCAGGAACAGGAAGCGATCGTCCTCGCGGGTGGAACGGTCGCCCGGGCGGCGTCGGGGCGTGTCCAGTTCGGCGGTGAGCTGGTTCAGCCCGGCCGCCGGATCGCGACGCGGGAAATCGCCATCATTGAGGCCGAGTACGCAGATCACCCGGAACGGCAGCAATCGCATCGGCACCATGCGGCCGAAGCTGATGCCGCCGGTCAGCAGCGGCGCACGCGTGTCGGCTTCGGCCAGTGCGGAGCCGAAATGCGCACGTATCACTTCAGGAGGCACCCCGTCGCTGAAGCCGGCCTTGTCCGCGTCTTCGGCGAACTGGTTGAGCAGTTTGCGCAGCCGCTCCAGCGCGCGCTGGCTGTTGGGTGAGCCGGGCGGGGTCGGCAGCAGCGCATCCAGCAGCGACAGCAGGCGCTGCCGCCACTGCGCCGGAGTCAACGTCTCGCCAAGACGGCGCTGGTAGGCGGCCAGTACCCGCAGCAGGCGCAGCAGGCGGTCCAGCGCATCCAGCGCGCCACCTTCCAGCCCGGTCCACGGCGCGACGCCGGCCAGGTCGGCATCGCTGCCGGTGGCATGGCCCAGCAGCAGGCGATCCAGCGCGAACTGCCAGGTGTAGGCATCATCCGGCGGCGCGCCGTGCCGGGCGCGATGGTCCGCATCCAGCCCCCAGCGTGCGCCCGCCTGCTGCAGCCAGCCATGCAGGCGGTCGAAGTCGGTCGCGTCCAATCCGGCTGCCTCGGCCAGGGGCGCGCTGGCCAGCAGATCCAGCATTTCATTCAGGCCAAACCGCGAGACCGGCAGGCCAATCAGGTGCACGAACACATCGGCCAGCGGTTCGCCCGCCAGCGGACTGCTGTCGGCCAACGCGTAGGGAATGTGGTCGTCCTCGCCACCGCGGCCACCGAACACGGCCTCCAGGTAGGGCACGTAGGGATCGATGTCCGGCGCCAGCACGGCGATCTCGCGGGCCTGCAGCGGCGGGTCGAAGCGGTCATCCTCAAGCAGGCCACGCAGCTGGTCGTGCAGGACCTGCAGTTCGCGCAGGCGGGTGTGGCAGGCGTGCACCTGCAGGCTGGGATCATCGCCGGCCAGGCCATCACGCAGTTCGCCGGACGGCAGCGCCCGACGGTGGAACAGATCGCGCTGCAGGCGGTGCAGCAGGCTGTCGGACAGGCCGCCGTCGGCCATCGTCGGCCGCACGTCGTCTTCCGGGTCGATGTAGGCGGCGATCTCACCGGCCGGGTGTACCACTTCATAGCTGCCCAGCACCGCCATGAAGTCGCGGCCGGCTGCGCCCCAGGCTTCCAGCAGGCGGTTTTCTCCCGCCGCTTCGCCGAAGGGATCGGGAGCGCCGCTGCGCAGCCGCTCGGCCAGGGTCTGCAGGTCGCCCCAGTACGACTGCACCGGGGTGGGCAGGTAGAAATGCAGTTCGCCCACCCGCGCCTGGGTCGCCATGACCCGCAGCACGTCCGGGGAGATGTTGAGCGTCGCGAATGCGGACATGCGCGGCGGCAACCCCTGCGGCAATGGCTGGCCGGCACCCTCGAAGCGGTCCAGGTAGGTCTGGATGCGGCGCGCGCGGTAGCCATGCCCACCGGCAACGGCGCGCCACAGGATCGCCTGGGGATCGGCCGGGTCGGCCCCGGCCTCCCAGCGCAGCAGCCAGTCGCGCCGCCAGGCCTGGTATTTCTCGAACACCGACGCCAGCTCGCCGGCCAGGGCCCAGGGTTTCAGCCCATCGCTGCCGGCCAGATAGGACTGCAGCGCGCGCATCGGTGGTTGCCCGAGCAGCGCCGGATCGCGCAGCGCCCGGTACAGCCGCCAGTGCAGGCCGGCAGCATCGAGATCGTCGGCTTCGCCATCGACGTTGGCGTTGAGCGCACGGGCGACGAACTCACCCGGGGTGAGGAATTCGAGGTTGGCGGCGACACCGTATTCGGCGGCCAATGTCGCCTGCAGCCAGCGCCGCATCGCTACCTGCGGGATCAGCACCACGTCCGGTGCGAGCAGCGGCTGCCCTGGCATCGGCGCACGGACGTTGCGTGCCAGCAGCGCGGCCAGCACATCCAGCGAGTTGGAATGGTAGAGGCGGAAGTCGCTGCCCGGGTCACTCATCATGCACAGTGTGCAGCACGGCTGGCAGTATTCAATGGTCAAACCTGTCACCGGCACGGATTGTTCCGGGTCGCCCGGCGATTGTCCCGACCTGCCCGGGGCCCTGCCGTGCCACAATACTGCACCGTCCAGTCTGCTTATGTTCAGCCGGCTGACCCGATCCTTCGATGTCGAAAAAATGTTAATGGTGCCCATGTCGGCTTCCACCTCCAGTCTGGTGCAGTTGTCCAACGTCCGCATCGACCGGAGCGGACGCACGATCCTGCGCGACGTTTCCCTGCAGGTGCCGAAGGGCAGCATCACCGCCGTGCTCGGTCCCTCCGGCAGCGGCAAGTCGACCCTGCTGGCCGCGCTGACCGGCGAACTGCGCCCGGCGGCCGGCGATATCACCCTGTTCGGCAAGCCGATCCCGCACCGCAGCGCCGAGCTGCTGGAGATGCGCAAGAGCGTCGGCGTCCTGCTGCAGGGCAATGGCCTGCTGACCGACCTCACCGTGGCCGAGAACGTCGCCCTGCCGCTGCGCACCCACACCCGCCTGCCGGCGGCGGTGCTGCGCCGGCTGGTGCAGATGAAGCTGCACGCGGTGGGATTGCTGGCCGCGGCCGATGCCTGGCCGCGCGAGCTGTCCGGCGGCATGGCGCGCCGCGTAGCGCTGGCCCGTGCGCTGGCGCTGGATCCACCGCTGATGATCTATGACGAGCCGCTGACCGGGCTGGACCCGATCGCGTCCGGGGTGATCATGAGCCTGATCCAGCGTCTCAACCACAGTCTGGGACTGACCAGCATCATCGTCAGCCACCACGTGCACGAGACGCTGCCGATCTGCGACCAGGTGATCGCCATCGCCAATGGCGGCATCGTCTTCCAGGGCACGCCCGACGCGCTGCAGTCCAGCCAGGACCCGTTGCTGCGTCAGTTCCTGCACGGCCAGCCCGATGGCCCCATCCCGTTCGACGCCGAGCCGCGCGCGAGGGTCGCCTGATGCCCTTCATCCAAGCCACCCGCTCGCTGGGCCGCGCCGGCCTGTTCTCGCTGACCGTGCTGCGCGGTTCGCTGCCGACCCGTGATTTCCTGAGCGAACTGACCCGCGAGATCTACAAGATCGGCGCGCGCTCGCTGCCGATCATCGCTGTCGGCGGCGCCTTCGTCGGTCTGGTGTTGACCCTGCAGGGCTACCGCACGCTGACCACCTTCGGCGCGGCCGATGCCCTGTCGACCCTGCTCGGCTTGTCGCTCTACCGTGAACTGGCCCCGGTGCTGACCGCGCTGCTGTTCATCGGCCGTGCCGGCAGCTCGATCGCCGCCGAACTGGGCCTGATGCGCGCCACCGACCAGATCAAGGCACTGGAGCTGATGGCGATCGACCCGGTGGCCAAGGCCGTGGCGCCGCGCTTCTGGGCAGCCGTGCTGACCGTGCCGCTGCTGACCGGCATCTTCTGTTCGCTGGCGATCAGCGCCAGCTACTTCGAAGCGGTGCACGTGCTCGGCCTGGACAATGGCGTGTTCTGGTCGGCGCTGCGCAACAGTGTCGACTTCTGGGACGATTTCGGCGTGGCGATGCTGAAGTCGGCGATCTTCGGCGGCACTGCAGCCCTGGTCGCCGCCTATGTCGGTTTCCACGCCGAGCCGACCATCGAAGGCACTTCGGTGGCCACCACCCGTGCGGTGGTCAATGCCTCCCTGCTGGTGCTGATGTTCAACTTCGTGCTGTCGGCAATGCTGTTCACCTAACCCTTCCATCGGCGGTGCGCGGTGCGCGCGGCCACAACGACTCGATCAGGTACTCCCCATGGCCATCCGCGGTCCCAGACTCGAATTCTCCGTCGGCGCATTCCTGCTGCTGGCCCTGGCGTCGCTGCTGGTGCTGGCCGTGGCTTCCACCAACCAGCGCTGGAGCTGGGGCGGTGACGGCTACGAGCTGAAGGCGCGCTTCTCCCAGGTCGGCCAGCTGCGCAAGCAGGCGCCGGTCAAGATCGGCGGCGTTACCGTCGGCCAGGTTGCCGCGATCGACCTGGACCCGGTCAAGTTCGAATCCATCGTGACCCTGCGCATGGACAGCAAGGTCAAGGACCTGCCGGCGGATACCTCGGCCGGCATCTTCACCAGTGGTTTGCTGGGCGAGAGCTATATCGGTCTTCAGCCCGGTGGTGATCCGGAAGTGCTCAAGCCCGGTGAGGAGATCGTCTTCACCCAGCCGGCAGTGGACCTGATCCAGCTGGTCGGCAAGTACATGTTCAGTGGCGGCGCCGGCGGCGGCGCAGACCCGAAGCCCAACGATGGCGCACAGGCGCCTGCAAAGGAACCGCAACCATGAAGATGAAACTGATCCCGGCCCTGCTCGCGTCCTCGCTGCTGCTGGCGACCCCGTTGCTCGCCCAGGCGCAGGCCGCGGCCCCCGCGGCCCCCGCTGCCGCCGCTCCGCAGGCCCAGGCCGGCAAAGTGGTGATCGATGCCAGCAGCCGCATCCTGTCCACCCTGCAGCAGCGCAAGAGCGAGTTCAGCAGCAATCCGTCCAGCCTGCGCTCCTACATCGACAGCGAACTGAACCGCACCTTCGATCGCGACTACGCGGCGCGCCTGGTGCTGGGCACGCATGCACGCGGCGCGTCGGATGCGGACATCAAGCTGTTCGCCGATGCGATGGCCGACAGCCTGATGCAGCGCTACGGTTCGGCCCTGCTGAACATCCAGGGCAGGCCGAGCTTCCGCCTGAAGGGTGAAAGCCCGCTGCCCGGCAACCGCGGCGTGCGCGTGAGCACCGAGCTGGTGCGTGCGGGCAACGAACCGACGCCCGTCGAGTACTGGATGCGCAACGTGAACGGCCAGTGGAAGATCTTCGACGTCAACATCGAGGGCATCTCCTACGTGCAGACCTTCCGCAACCAGTTCGACAGTCCCCTGCGCCAGAAGGGCATCCGACAGGTGGCCAACGAACTGCACAGCGGCAGCATCCAGGCCGGACCGGCCGGCAATGGCAAGTAACGCGCTGGCACTGCTGGAAGGCGGCACCCTGCGCCTGCGCGGGGCGCTGGATCGTGCCGCAGTGATTGCCCTGTGGCCGCAGCTGCAGGCGTTGCCGGCGCAGCTGGCACGGCTGGAACTGGGCGAGGTCGAGCGCGTGGACAGCGCCGGCCTGGCCCTGCTGGCCGAACTGGCCGCGCGCGCGCGCAAGGCCGGCCACCCCCTGGTGATCTCCGGCATGCCCGCCGGCTACAACGAACTGAGCGCAGCCTACCGGCTGTCGCCCGACCTGGATTTCAACGCTACTTCTGCTGCGAGCTGACATGAACGTCGTACGCGCTCTCCCCCTGATCGTCCTGGCCGCCGCGCTCAGCGCCTGTGCCGGCAAGCCCGCGCGCAGCGATGCGCCGGTTGCCGATACGCTGGTTCCGGCCAGCCCGACCGCCGCCACCGATACCGCCACCGATGCCCCCGCACCGGCAGCGGAGCCCACCCCCGTGGCCAGCGGCGAAACGGCCACGGCCAATACGCCTCCGGCCACGGACGCGTCTGCTGGAACCAGTGCCTCGGCTGCCGCTGCGCAGCCCGGCGGCGACGATGATTTCGACGCGCTGTACGGCGCCGACGGTGCGGCCGGCAACGCGGTGGCCTACGACCCGTGGGAACCGTTCAACCGCAAGGTGCACCGGTTCAACGTGGCGGTCGACAATGCCGTCGCGCGACCGCTGGCGACGGCTTACACCCACGTGGTGCCACGCTTTGCCCGCACCGGTGTGAGCAACTTCTTCAGCAACCTGCGCTCGCCGGTAACGATCGTCAACCAGCTGCTGCAGGGCCGTCCGGATGATGCCTGGGACACGCTGGGTCGCTTCCTGATGAACTCGACGCTGGGTATCGGTGGCCTGTTCGATCCGGCCAGCAAGGCGATGGTCGCCAACCGCAAGGAAGACTTCGGCCAGACGCTGGGTGCATGGGGCTGGCGCCGCTCGCGCTACGTCGAGCTGCCGTTCTTCGGTCCCCGCACCGTGCGTGATGTGTTCGGCCTGGCCGGCGACATGCCGCTCTCGCCGATCCGCAACATCGAAGAGGACAAGGTCCGCATCGGCCTGCAGGGCCTGCAGCTGGTCGACAGCCGCGCGCAGCTGCTGGCGGTGGACGATCTGCGCAGTTCGGCGGTGGACGAGTACGCGCTGGTCCGTGATGCGTGGCTGCAGCGTCGCAACTACCAGATCGAGAACGATCTGCGTGGCAAGCGCAACCGCGGCCAGGACGATCCCAATTCGCCGATCCCGATCGATGCGATGCCGATGCCGCAGTGGGGCAACTGAGTCCTGCCGGCACCCGATGAAAAACCCCGCCTCGGCGGGGTTTTTCATTGCGGGCGATCAGGCGCCCAGTGCGGCGTCGACGGCCTCGCGCAGACGCGCATCATCGGCGGCCACATCCGGCGCGAAGCGGGCGATGACCGCGCCGTCGCGGCCCACCAGGAACTTCTCGAAGTTCCACAACACCGCCGGCGCCGGGTGGATCGGAATCTCCTTGCTGGACAGTCGCTCGCGCAGCGGGCCTTCGCCGATGGCCTGCGGCTGCGCGGCGATCAGCTGCTGGTAGAGCGGGTGCGTGTCATCGCCGGCCACGCTGATCTTGGCGAACATCGGGAAGGTGACATCGTAGGTCAGCTGGCAGAACTGCTGGATCTCCGCCTCGCTGCCCGGCTCCTGGCCAAGGAAATTGTTGGCCGGGAAACCGAGCACTTCCAGCCCCTGTGCCTGCTTCTGCGCATACAGCGCCTGCAGGCCCTCGTACTGCGGGGTCAGGCCGCACTTGGAGGCGACGTTGACCAGCAGCAGCACCTTGCCCTGGTAATCGGCAAGACTGGACGACTGGCCGTCGATGGTGGTGAGGGGAATGTCCTGGATCGGGGTGCTCACGCGGGGTGCTCCGGCAACAGCGGGGAATGGCCCATCAGCATAGCGCCACGTGGCTGCGCCGGAACGCCTCAATCCACGCAGAGCGTGCCCTGTGCCTTGCCGTCGTCGATGCGCTGCCGGCAGCCGAAGTTCTGGCTGACGTCGCGCTGGCAGGTGCCGGTCGCTGCCGTGCCGGCGGCGATGCCGTCGCTGGCCAGGCATTGGCCGGTGCAGTCACGCTTGCTGCTGCAGGTCTTTCCTGCGTCGGCGTATGGAATCACGCACTGCAGGCGCTGCAGGCGTCCCAGCGGCTGCAGGGTGCCGCCGGCGGCCTGGCAGTCCACATCCCGCGCATCCTGGTAGGCCTGCGTGGCCTCCGGGCCTGGCTGGGCATCACCGGCCTGCGTGGCAGGCGGTGTACTGCTGCATGCAGCAAGCACTGCGGCCAGGGCCGCACTGGCGGCAAGGTGGAAACGCATGGCGGTACCTGTTGGCGATGGACAGGCCGCCAGCATACGCATCGCCCCCGTCGGCAGGGTGTCTGCGTCGCTCAGCGGGCGTCGGTCCCGCCTTCACTTCCATCATCCTCGCCGCTGCCTTCCGCATCCCCTTCGCCCAGGTCGCCGAGCAGCGATTGCGCCTGCTCGGTGGCCAGCGATTCCACTCCGCGCAGCCTGCGCTCGATGGTGCGCGTCTTGCGGCTGGCGTCGCCGATGCTGCGGCCCACGGTGCTGATCTGCTTCTCGGCCTTCTCGAGGATGCCGGCGAACTTGCCGAATTCGCTCTTCACCGCCCCCAGCAGGCTCCACACCTCGCTGGACCGCTGCTCGATGGCCAGCGTGCGGAAACCCATCTGCAGGCTGTTGAGCAGAGCGGTGACCGTGGTCGGCCCGGCCACGACCACGCGGTGATCGCGCTGCAGGCCGTCGACCAGGCCCGGACGCCGGATCACTTCGGCATACAGGCCCTCGGTAGGCAGGAACATCACTGCGAAATCCGTGGTGTGCGGCGGCACGATGTACTTCTCGCAGATCGACTTGGCCTGCACCCGCACCGCGCGCTCAAGCTGGATGCCCTGCAGGCGCACGCCCTCGGCATCGCCCTGCTCCTGCGCATCGAGCAGGCGCTCATAGTCCTCACGCGGGAACTTGGAGTCGATCGGCAGCCATACCGGCGTGTCGTCGTTCCTGCGGCCCGGCAGGCGCACGGCGATGTCGACCATCTCGCCACTGTCTGGACGGACCTTGACGCCCCGCGCGTACTGCTCCTGGGTCAGGGTCTGCTCGAGAATGTTCTCCAGCTGCACTTCGCCCCAGCTGCCGCGGTTCTTGACGTTGGTCAGCACGCGCTTGAGGTCGCCGACGCCGGTGGCCAGCTGCTGCATCTCGCCCAGCCCGCGCTGTACCTGCTCCAGGCGTTCGGAGACCAGGGTGAACGACTGGCCCAGTCGTGTTTCCAGCGTCGACTGCAGCTTCTCATCGACGGTGTGGCGCATCTGCTCCAGCTTCTGGGCGTTGTCGTTCTGCAGCGCGCGCAGCTGTTCTTCCAGAGTGGCGCGCATCTCGGCGATGCGCTGTTCATTGCGCTGGGTCAGCTCCTGCAGCCGCAGGCCCAGGCTCTCGGTCAGACGCTGCTGGGACAGTGCACCCTCTTCGCGGCCCTTGCGTGCATCGTCCACCAGGGTCTGGCGCAGCGCGCCGAGCTGGGCATCGGTGCGGCCGGTGAGTTCCTGCAGCTGCTGGCCGAAGGCATGGATGCGCGCCTCCTGCTGCTGGCCGAAGCTCTCCAGCTGGCCTCGCAGTTCCTGCAGCCGCTGCGCCAGCAGGGCGCCGCTGCGCTGCTGGCTGTCGGCGGCTTCGGCGCGTGCCTTGCGTGCATCCTCGCCCAGCGCCTCGCGCAGCAGGTCCAGGCGCTGGTCGGTGCGGGTCGACAGGTCGGTCAGCGCCCGGGCAAAGCCATCCAACTGTTCGCGCAGTTCACTGCGGCCCGTCCGCGCCTCCTCGCGTACGGCCTGCTCCAGCCGATCATGCGGTGGGCGGCGCAGCAGGGCGACCAGCTGCAGGATGAGTACGACCAACAGGAGGCCGGCGATGAGCAGGGATTCGGTTTGCATGGCACCAGTGTAGGCTGGGCCAGTCTCAACTGCTGCGTCCCGCCCCGGTCATGCTCGCGCTGTTCGGAAAGCCCACGTCGATCAACGTACGCAAGGTGCTGTGGCTGTGCGCCGAGCTCAGGCTGGCCATCGAGCACGACCCGGCACCGTCGGCACGGCGGCTGGCCGGGCTGAATCCGAACCTGCAGGTGCCGGTGCTGCGCGACGGCGGCTTCGTGCTGTGGGAATCGAACAGCATCTGCCGTTACCTGGCCTCCCGCGCCGGACGCGCTGACCTGCTGCCGGCAGATGCGCAGGCGCGTGCGAAGGTCGAGCAATGGATGGACTGGCAGGCGACCGACCTCAACAGCGCTTGGCGCCACGTGTTCATGGCGCGCGTGCGGCAGCATCCTGACTATCCCGACGACGGCCGCGCCGAGACCGGCCTGGCCCGCTGGAATGAGCTCATGGGTCTGCTGGATGCCCAGCTGGCCGGCACGGGAGCGTATGTCACCGGCGACGACTTCACCCTGGCTGACATCGTGCTCGGCCTGTCCACCCAGCGCTGGCGCAGCACCCCCGGCACCAAGCCCGCGCTGCCCTGCCTTGACGCCTGGTTTGACCGCCTGCGGCCGCGACCCGGGTTCGCCGAACACGTCGACAACGGTGACCCCTGAGGCAGCGGCACGTACCGCGAGGCCTCCTGCAGGGCCGGGTCATGCTTTGCTCTGCAGGAGGCAGACAGGCCTCTACCAGCCCTCGAGAACGATCTTGCCCTTGGCGCGGTGACTCTCCAGCACGGCATGCGCGCGGCGCAGGCTCGCCGCTTCAATGCGGCCGAAATGCTCGCCCAGCGTGGTCTGCAGCACGCCGGCATCGACCAGGTCCGCGACGCGGTTCAACAGCACGTGCTGCTGCTGCATGTCCGGCGTCCGGTACAGCGGGCGGGTGAACATCGATTCCCAATGCAGCGACAGCGCCTTGCGCTTGAGGGCCATCACATCCAGCTGGCCAGGATCGTCGATCAGCCCCAACTGGCCCTGTGGCGCCAGCACCTCCACGATCTGCGCGAAATGCTGGTCGGTGTGGGTCAGGCTGGCGACATGCTCCACCTGCGCGATGCCCAGCCGTGCCAGCCCTTCGGCCAGTGGCTGGCTGTGGTCGATCACATGGTGCGCGCCCATCGCGTACACCCAGTCCTGCGTCTCCGGGCGCGAGGCGGTGCCGATCACGGTCAAGCGGGTCAGGCGACGCGCAAGCTGCACCAGGATCGAGCCGACGCCACCGGCCGCGCCGATCACCAGCAGGGTCTGGCCCTCGCCTGCGCCCTCGGCGATGCGCAGGCGATCAAACAGCAGCTCCCAGGCCGTGATCGCCGTCAGCGGCAGGGCTGCGGCGGCCGCATCATCGAGGCTGGCCGGCTTGCGGCCCACGCTGCGCTCGTCCACCAGCTGGTACTCGGCATTGCTGCCGGACCGGTCGATCACGCCTGCGTAGTAGACCGCATCGCCCGGCTGGAACAAGGTCACCTCACCGCCCACCGCATCGACGATGCCGACGGCATCCCAGCCGAGCACGCGCGGGCCATCGGTGGCCATGTTGCGGCGGACCTTGGTGTCGACCGGGTTCACCGCCACCGCGCGCACCGCCACCCGGAGGTCGCGCGGGCCCGGCTGGGGAAGCGGCAGGTCGATATCGATCAGGGCCTGTGCATCGTCGATCGGCAGGCCGGCATGGGAATAGGCAATGGCGCGCATGGCAGCGGTCCAGTGGGAAAGGAGGCCACAGCGTGCGCCGCGCACGGTCCGCCGGAAAGGCGCACAATCGGGCAGGACTTTCACTCCTGCAATGAAAATGATCCGCTTCGACGACCTGCAGCTGTTCGTCCGTACCGCCGCACTGGGCAGCTTCTCGCAGGCCGCGCGCGAGGCCGACCTGCTGCCCGGTCAGGTCGCCGCCGCCGTGGCCCGGCTCGAGCGCGAACTGGACCTGCGCCTGTTCGTGCGCACCACCCGCAGCCTGCGGCTGACCGCCGAAGGCGCGCTGTACCTGCCTTACGCGCAGGAGGTGCTGGCGACCCTGCGCGAAGGCCAGGCCCGGGTGCAGGGCGAGGATGCCGAGCTGCATGGCACGCTGCGGCTCTCTGCCCCGTCGGACTTCGGACGCAACCTGCTGCTGCCGTGGCTGACCCGGTTCCGTGCGATGCATCCGCGATTGCGGCTGCATCTTCGCCTGTCCGACGAAGTGGCTGATGTATTCCGCGATCCGGTCGATGTGGCGATCCGCATCGGGCACTTCGATGATGCCAGCTATGTCGCCCTGCCCCTGCTGGAAGGCAACCGGCGCGTGCTGGCGGCGTCGCCCGGCTATCTGCAGCGGCGCGGCACGCCGCAGCGGCTGGAGGATCTGCGCGAGCACGACTGCCTGGCCTACCAGCTCGGTGGTCGCGCCTACGACCGCTGGGCCTTCGAGGTCGACGGCCGTCGCGTGGTGATCCCGGTACAGGGCCCGCTGGTGTGCGACGACGCCGATGTGGTGCGGCGCTGGGCGGTGGCCGGTGAGGGCATCACCTACAAGTCCTGGCTGGACCTGCGCGAGGACGTGCTCGCCGGGCGCCTGCAGCTGCTGCTTCGCGGTGTGGGCAGCCACATCCCACTGCAGCTGGTCTGCCCGCACCGCAAGCAGTTCTCGCCCGCGGTGCGGCAGTTGCATGCGCAACTGCGCCAGCACCTGCAACCGCTGATGTCGGGCATGCCCGAGGGCGGCGGCGGCCCCCTGTCGCAGCGCGCGGCACTGGCCGACAATACCGGCTCCCCGTAGCGAGAGAACACCGCCATGCCGTGGATGGGCATCCAGGACCTGTGGACGTTTCTGGTCGCCGTGCTGGTGTTCCTCGCCCTGCCCGGGCCTGGCACGTTCACCCTGTTGACCGCCACCGGCAGGGGCGGGGTGCGCGGTGGTTACACCGCACTGGCAGGCCTGCTGGTCGGCGACCAGATCCTGATGTGGCTGGCCCTGGCCGGCGTGGCGGCCCTGCTGAAGGCCAACCCGCTGGTCTTTCACGCCGTGCAGTACCTGGGCGCGGCCTATCTGGTGTGGGTGGGCATCAGCCTGCTGCGCACGCCCAGGCAGGAGGGCGGCGATGCCGGCCCGATCCGCATGCAGCCGGGCCGCTACTTCCAGCAGGCGATCCTGGTCAGCCTGCTCAATCCGAAGGCGATCCTGTTCTACATGGCCTTCCTGCCACTGTTCATCGACCCCAGGGCGCACCAGGGCATCGCCACCTTCGTCGCGCTGGCGGGGATCATCTTCGTGGTCAGCATCGCCTACTGCTCGCTGTTGATCTGGGTCGGCAACCTGGCGCGGCGCCGGTTGATCCAGCATCCGCGCGTCAGCGACGCGCTGCGACGCGTGGCCGGGGTGTTCCTGGTCGGCTTCGGCATCCGCCTGGGACTGAACGGCTGACCGGCACGGCGACGGCGGTCGGGCCCGTTCCGCAACCTTTGTGCTGATTCCGGCAGTGTCGTCGCGGTCATGCGCGCGCTGCGCCAGGCATGACCCCCGTCAGTGGTAATGCTGCGCTGCATTCGGTCACACTCGGAGACTTGTCGTTATCAGTCACCCCTTCCGAGGCCTGCATGTCCCTGCTCCGGCGCAAGTCCCTAGATTCCGTCACCGTCCATGAAGCCGGCAGGCGACTGGTCCCGACACTCAGCTGGCCGCACCTGATCGCGCTGGGCATCGGCGCCATCGTCGGTACCGGCATCTACACGCTGATCGGCGTCGGTGCCAATCTCGCCGGCCCGGCTGTCCTGATCTCCTTCGCCATCGCCGGTGCGGTCTGCGCCTGCGCGGCCCTGTCCTACGCCGAGCTGTCGACGATGATGCCGGCCGCCGGCAGTGCCTACACCTACAGCTACAGCGCGTTGGGCGAGGTGTTCGCCTGGGTGGTGGGCTGGAGCCTGATCCTGGAGTACTCGCTGGTGGTCAGCACGGTGGCCGTGGGCTGGTCGGGGTACTTCGTCGGCTTCCTGGAGTGGGTCCACACCCAGTTCGGCTGGGACGTGACCCTGCCGGCCGCGCTGGCCGCGGGTCCGCACGTGGAAGGCGGCATGATCAATCTGCCGGCGATCGTCATCACCTGGCTGGTGGCCCTGATGCTGATGGCCGGCACCAAGGAGAGCGCGACCCTCAACGCGATCCTGGTGGTGTTCAAGCTGATCGCGCTGGCCATCTTCGTGGCAGTGGCACTGCCGGCCTTCGACAGCAGCAACCTTCAGCCGTTCATGCCGTATGGCTTCGCCAAATCACTGGGTCCGGATGGTGTCGAGCGAGGCGTGATGGCGGCCGCCGCGATCATCTTCTTCGCCTTCTACGGTTTCGACGCGATCTCCACCGCTGCCGAGGAGACCAAGAACCCGGGCCGCGACCTGTCGATCGGCATCATCGGTTCGATGATCGGCTGCACCATCGTCTACGTGCTGGTGGCGCTGGCCGCCGTGGGTGCGATGAGCTACGCGGTGTTCGGCCACAGTGCTGAGCCGCTGGCGCTGATCATGCGCCAGCTCGGCCACCCGACCGCGGCGATGGTGATCGGTGTCATCGCGATCATCGCCCTGCCGACCGTGCTGCTGGCCTTCCTGTACGGGCAGAGCCGCATCTTCTTCGTCATGAGCCGCGATGGCCTGCTGCCGCGTGGCCTGTCCAAGGTCAGCGCGCGCACCGGTACGCCGGTGGCCACCACGCTGTTCACCGCGCTGGTGGTGTCGGCCCTGGCCGGCGTGGCACGCCTGGACGAGATCGCGGCATTGGCCAATGCCGGCACCCTGGCGGCGTTCACTGCGGTAGGCATCTGCCTGGTCGTGCTGCGCGTGCGTGAACCGAACCGCGAGCGAACCTTCCGCACTCCGCTGGCCTTCATCGTCGGGCCACTGGCTGCGCTGGGCTGCATCTACCTGTTCATCAGCCTGCCGCACACCACGCAGCTGTACTTCCTGCTGTGGAATGTCGCGGGCCTGGTGCTGTACTTCCTGTACAGCCGCCGCCGTGCGCTGATCGCGCGCTGATCCAGACCGCGCCGGGCACGGCCCGGCGCAGATCCGGCCCGGGCGGGGCGGTTACCCGCCCTGCCTGGCGGCGTAGTCCTGCGCCTGCCGCATCACCCGCAGCAGATTGCCGCCCCAGATGCCGGCGATCTGCTGTTCCGTGTATCCCTTGCGCAGCAGCCACGCGGTGATCTTCGGCAGCTGGCTGACATCGGGCAGGTCACTCAGGCCGCCGCCGCCGTCCCAGTCCAGGCCGATGCCCACGTGTTCGGGCCCGACCACCTGGAGGATGTGCTCGAAGTGGGCGAAGAAGTCCTCCAGGCTGGCGTGCCGGACGGGGTGTTCGTGGTCCAGTGCCTGTTCGGCCTTCAACAAGGCCACGCCCTGCTCGATGCCCATGCCTTCCCAGCCTCCCAGCTGCCGGCTGAGTGCTTCTTCGGCCTGTTTGCGCTCGGCCGTCTTGCCGGTGTCGATCAGATAGCCGCCATAGGCGTTGACCTGGATCACACCACCGGCCTTGGCCAGCTTCTTCAGCCGCGCGTCGTCGAGGTTGCGTGGATGGTCGTAGACCGCCTTGGCTGAACTGTGCGAGAGCACGAACGGCACCGGCATCATCGCCAGCAGATCGTCGAACACGGCATCGGAGGCATGCGACTGGTCGATGACGATGCCGAGCTTCACCGCCTCGCGCACCAGCGCCTTGCCGGCCGGGCTCAGGCCTTTCCACTCCGGTCCCTTCGGATCGGTCGCAGAATCAGCGAACTCGTTGTTGGCGAAATGCACCGTGCTCAGCAGGCGCAGGCCGGCACGGTGATAGAACGAAAGCAGGCTGGGGTCGGCCACCAGCGGGCTGGCGTTCTCCATGCTGATGTAGACCACGCGTTTGCCGGCGGCCTTGATCCGCGCCGCATCGTCAGCGGTCAGGGCCAGGGCGAACCGATCGCCGTTGGCCGCCACCATCTCGCGGATTTCCAGCAGGCGCTGCAGGCCGTGATCGCGCTCGGCCAGGTGGGCGGCGGCGCTGCGGTCGCCCTGGTCGGTGTAGATCGCCCAGAACCCGCCGTCCAGTGATCCCTCGACCATGCGCGGGTAGTCCACCTGTGACAGCGCATTGCGATCATGGCGCTGTTCGATATCGAAGCCGGTGCGGCCAAAGTTGGCCGGCGTATCCAGGTGGCTGTCGAGCGTCAGCAGGCGCTGCTGCAATGTCTTGGCACGCGCAAGCTCCTGCGCGCTGAACTCGATGGCATGGGCGTTCAGCGGCGCGCTCAGCGCCAGGGCAAGCAGCACGGACAGACGGCGCAACGACGGCATGGGGTTCCTACCGGCAATGGGAAGAACCCGACCATAGCGCTGCGGCCGGCCAATTTGTAGAGCCGAGCGCATGCTCGGCTGCCAGACAGATCAGCCGAGCGTGGGCTCGGCTCTACAGCGCCACGCGGTCAATCAACCACGCGGCAGAACACCGCCTTCAGGTAACGCGATTCCTGCACGTGGGCCATGAACGGATGATCCGCGCCGGCACCGGCAACCTTCAGGATCTGCAGGGTGCGGCCGGAGAAATAGGCCGCACGGCGCAGCATGTCCAGGAACTGGTCCTCGGCCACCAGGCCGGTGCAGGAGAAGGTGGCGAACAGGCCACCGGGCTTGACCACGCCCAGCGCCAGCTTGTTCATGTCCAGGTACTTCTTCAGCGCATTGATCACCTGGTCGCGGTCGCGGGTCATCTTGGCCGGATCCAGGATCACCACGTCGTACTGCTCACCGCGGTTGGCGGCATCGCGCAGCCACGGGAAGATGTCGGACTGGATGAACTTCGGGCGCACGTTGTTCAGGCGCGAATTGCCCTTGGCGATCTGGATGACGTCTTCATCGATGTCGATGCCGACCACGTCCGAGGCCCCGCGTGCCGCTGCATAGACCGCGAAGCCGCCGGTGTTGCAGCACAGGTCGAGTACGCTCTTGCCTTCCACCTGCTGGCTCAGCCATTGCCGGTTCTCGCGCTGGTCGGCGAAGAAGCCGGTCTTGTGCGCGCCGGCAGGATCGGCGCGGAACTTGATCCCGTACTCGGTGATCACCGACGCTTCGGTGGTGGTGTTGCCGTGGAAATCGAAGCTTTCCTGCTTCTGCACGTGTTCGTCGGCGAAGCTGTGGAAGCGGCAGCCGGGGAACTGCTCACGCAGCGCATCGTAGATCCACTCACGGTGGCGGAACATGCCGGCGGCAAAGAACTCGACCACCACCAGGTCGCCGTAGCGATCGACCACCAGGCCGGACAGGCCATCGCCCTCGCTGTGCACCACGCGCCAGGCGTCGGACACGGCGTCCAGCTTCAGCACGTCACGGCGCAGCGACACCGCCTGGGCGATCTTGCGCGAGAACCAGCCGGCATCCACCGGTACGTTCTGGTCAGTTTCAAGGATGCGCACGGCGATGCGCGAGTGCCCGTTGTAGAACCCGCGCCCGATGAATTCCCCGTCCACCCCGACCACGTCGACGAGGGAACCGGGCTTGGGCCGGACGGTCGGCTTCTCGACCAGTTTCTGGAAGATCCACGGGTGGCTGGAGCGCCACGCGTTCTTGAGGCGGACAACGGGAAGGGGGGTATTCATCCACCTATTGTAAACCGGCCGCCGGGAGTCAGATCCCCGCAGGGGCTCTGACCCCTCTCTGGCGGGAACATGGGCTCGGGGCCCCTGCGGGGATCCGCCCCCGGTGCCCGGGCATTTGACGTCGGACGCGGCAGGCCGCAGAATCGGCGCCAGAAGGGGAGTAGCTCCCAGACGTTGTCGCCGTCATTTCGAGCCCGCAGGCTCCGGTGCAACGGCAGTTCCAGCCGACTGGAACTGCGAGCGAGACCTTCGCCGTACTGGCGAAGCTCTGTCCCTGGATCCCCTCCCGATCCTCCGTTGCAGATCCTCGCCGTCCGGCCTGGCATTCATCTTTCCAACGGACATTCCCAATGCAGACGATCGGTAACATGTGGTTGTGGGGCGGCTTCGCAGCGGTGGTGGTCATCGCCCTGCTGGTCGACCTCGTGTTGATGCGCCATGGTGGCCCGCACAAGGTCACCTTCAAGGAGGCCCTGTGGTGGTCCATCGGCTGGGTCGCGCTGGCCCTGCTGTTCAACGCCGGCCTCTGGTACTACCTGAATGAGACGGCCGGCCAGGTCGTGGCCAACAAGGTCGGTCTCGAGTTCCTGACCGGCTACCTGGTCGAGAAGGCGCTGGCGGTGGACAACATCTTTGTCTTCCTGATGATCATGAGCTACTTCGCGGTGCCGGAGGAACAGCGCCAGAAGGTGCTGATCATCGGCATCCTGGGCGCGATCGTGCTGCGTACGATCATGATCTTCGCCGGCAGCGTGCTGATCAGCCAGTTCCATTGGCTGCTCTACGTGTTCGGCGCCTTCCTGCTGTTCACCGGCTGGAAGATGTGGTTTGCCGCCGGACAGGAGCCGGACCTGGAGAGCAACCCGGCCCTGCGCTGGATGCGCAAGCACCTTCGCCTGCTGCCGGAGTACGCCGGCAACGCCCTGAGCGTGAAGCGCGACGGCGTGCGCTGGTTCACCCCGTTGTTCGCGGTGCTGATCCTGATCGCCGTCACCGACGTGATCTTCGCGGTGGACAGCATCCCGGCGATCTTCGCGATCACCACCGATCCGTTCATCGTGCTGACCTCCAACGTGTTCGCGGTACTGGGCCTGCGTGCGATGTTCTTCCTGCTGGCCGGCATGGCCGACCGCTTCCACCTGCTGCCGTACGGCCTGGCACTGGTGCTGGGTTTCATCGGCATCAAGATGATGATCATCGACCTGTTCAAGATCCCGACCCCGGTCTCGCTGGGCGTGGTCGCGCTGATCATTGCCGCCACCGTCGTGCTGAGCCTGAAGTACCCGCCCAAGGAAGGCGAAGGCCAGGCCTGATCGCGGCTGGCAGACATGGCCAGCGGGATTGTCCCGCTGGCCGCTTCCACTCTCCCGCAGCGGTGGCCTTGGTTTCGCGCCAGCCACCGCCATTGCTTGAGGTATGAACAGCAACGCGCCCCTGCCCGCCGGCGACGTGCCGGCCCCCCGCAACGACCGCCTCCGCATCCTGCGGGCGTTCAATGTCAGCCTGGCCGCCGTGCTGGTGCTGGTGGTCGTGTTCGCCCTGCAGGGCACGTTCGACTGGCGCCCCTGGGCGGTAGCGCCGCTGGAAGCCAAGGGCCTGCTCGGCCTGCTCGGCGGCCCGCTGCTGCATGCCTCGGTCGAGCACATCGCCGCCAACAGCATCGCGATCCTGATCCTCGGCACCCTGGCCGGAAGCGTCTATCCCAGGGCCACCGTCCGCGCCCTGCCCCTGCTCTGGCTGGGATCGGGTGTGGGCGCATGGATGCTGGGCAATCCCGGCAGCGTCCATCTGGGTGCCAGTGGCGTGACCCACGGCCTGATGTTCCTGCTCGCCGGCCTCGGCCTGCTGCGCCGCGACCGCGCCGCCATCGCCACCGGCCTGATCGGCATGCTGTTCTACGGTGGCATGCTGATGACCATCCTGCCGCATGCCGACGGCGTGTCCTGGCAATCGCACATGGGCGGCGCCTTCGCCGGCATCATCGCAGCGCTGCTGTTCCGCACCGCCGACCCGCTGCCACCGCGTCCGCGCTACAGCTGGGAGGACGAGGAAGACAACGCAGAACCGCTGGCCGACGATGAACTGGAGCCGCCGTCGCCACACCGTGTGCCGGTCCTGTGGCAGCCGCGCGAAGGGCAGGATTACGTGGTCATCCCGTTCCGGCGGCCGGACGAACCGCGCGGCTGAGGTGGGATGGGTCCCGGGCATGGCCCGGCGCTACGGTTCACCGGCATCCCGGGTAGCGCCGGGCCATGCCCGGCGGCGTTGACGTGTCAGTTCGCCGCGTTGCCCGCCGCGCCAGTGCCATCCACCGCCTGCCGGCCCAGCGCCGGGTCATCGGTGAAGAACGCATCGATGCCAGTGGCCAGATAGGCGCGCATCTCGGCGATCGAGCCTTCGGCATTGCGCGCGTTGTCCGCCCCCCTGCGCAGGTTGCTGGGCTGGAACTGATTCTCCGGGCGGAAGGTATACGGGATCACCATCAGGCCGGCCGCGTGCGCATCGCGCACCAGCGCGGTCGGCGTTCCCAGTGCACCGTTGGCGTCCAGCGGAATGATCGAGCGCAGTTCAGGACCGATGCCATCGGCATAGGCCGCGATGTCCTTCAGGCCCGCAGGAGTCATCATCTGTGCGTAGGTCAGCGTGCCCCCGGCCTTGGCGACGTCGGCCGGCTGGGTATCGCCCTTCCACAACAGCTGCAGCAGGCGGATGTTGCTGTCCTGCGGGATCTTGCTGCGCAGGTAACGCAGGTTGGCGGTCTCGAAGGACTGGATGGTGACCGGACCGACGTTGGTGTAGGCATTGCCACGCAGCGCGGCCAATAGTTTGTCTTCCATCGGCAGACCGATGGACTGGAAGTAGGTCGGATGCTTGATCTCCGGCACCAGACCGATGCCTCGATTGGCGCGGCCGGCCTGCTGGACCAGGAAGGCGAGGATTTCATCGAGACTGGCGATGCGGAACTGGCCGTCGTAGGCGGTGCTGCGCAGGTCGGGCAGGCGTTCGCGCGCGTACAGCGTCTTCAGCTCGGCCAGGGTGAAGTCTTCGGTGAACCATCCGTCCACCGTCTGCCCGTCGATGACCTTGCGGGTGCGGCGGCTGGCGAATTCGGGATGCGAGGCGACATCGGTGGTGCCCCCGATCTCGTTCTCATGGCGGGCCACCATCACCCCGTCCCTGGTCATCACCAGGTCCGGTTCGATGTAGTCGGCTCCGTCGGCGATGGCCTGTGCATACGCAGCCAGGGTGTGTTCCGGCAGCAGCGCGCTGGCGCCGCGATGACCATAGACCGACGCCCTGGCCGCGGCCGGGAGAGAGGATTCAGCACTCATGGCCACCGATGGTGCCACGGCCAGCGACAACAGCAACGCACAACCCCACGACTTCACTGCAACGTCCCCCAACGGTAGGTGATGGGCGGCAGTATGCGGCGGCAATGTGACAGGTGGGGGACCTGGGGTCGGATCCCCGCAGCGGCTGTCACCCCATGTGGCAAACGGGGTCAGAGCCCCTGCGGGAATCTGACCCCGGCTTACTTGCCGATGCAGAAGCTGGAGAAGATCCGTCCCAGCAGGTCATCGGCGCTCATCTGCCCGGTGATCTCGCCCAGCGCGTCATGCGCCAGGCGCAGCTCTTCGGCTGCCAATTCCAGGTGTTCGTGGGCCAGCTCGCCATCAGCGCGACGGGCATGTTCCTGCGCACGCTCGATTGCATCCACGTGGCGGGTGCGCGCGGAGAACTCGCCGTCCAGCTGTTCGCCCGCGCCTGCCGACGCGATCGCGCGCAGGCGCGCGTGGAGGTCGCCGAGTCCTGCACCGGTGGCGGCCGAAACGAACACACGGTCCGGATCGTCCACGGTTGGGCCGGCCTGCAGCAGATCTGACTTGTTGTGGATGTAGACCTTGTGCGGCACAGCCCGCACCGCTTCGCCGATGGCCGCCTCGCCCGCCGCCGGATCGCGCGCATCCAGCACGATCAGCGCCAGGTCGGTGCGTTCGATCTCCACGCGCGCGCGGCGCATGCCTTCGCGTTCGATGGCGTCGCCACCGTCGCGCAGGCCGGCGGTATCGACCAGGGTCAGCTCCAGTCCATCCAGGCGGATGGTCTCGCGCAGCGTGTCGCGCGTGGTGCCGGCGATGTCGGTGACGATGGCGCGTTCGCTGCCGGCAAGCGCATTGAGCAACGAACTCTTGCCGGCGTTGGGCGGGCCGATCAGCACCGCGTGCAGGCCATCGCGCAGGCGGCGGCCACGCTCGGCATCGCGGCGCAGCAGGGCCAGGTCGCTGCGTGCCAGTTCCAGCCCGCGGCGCACCTGCGCGCCGCCCAGCGTATCCAGCGGCTCATCTACAAAATCGATGGCCGCTTCCACATGCACGCGCAGCAGCACCAGCTGCTCGACCACGGCGTCGATGCGCCGCGAGAACACCCCGTCCAGCGAGCGACGGGCAGCACGCGCGGCGCGGTTGTCGCCCGCAGCGATCAGATCGGCGATGGCCTCGGCCTGAGCCAGATCGAGCTTGCCGTTGAGGAAGGCGCGCTCGCTGAACTCACCGGGCCGCGCCTGCCGCGCGCCGAGCGCGATGCAGCGTGCAACCAGTTGCTGCAGCAACACCGGGCTGCCATGGCCCTGCAATTCCACCACTTCTTCGCCGGTGAAGCTGTTCGGTGCCGGGAACCACAGCACGATGCCATCGTCGATCACCTCGCCGTCGGCGTCGCGTAGACGCGCGTAATGCGCGTGACGTGGGCGCAGGGCGGTTGCGCCCAGTGCGTTGGCGATGGCGGCGGCGCGCGGGCCGGACAGGCGCAGGATGCCGACGCCACCTGCACCTGGCGCGCTGGCGATGGCGACAATGGTGTCGGTGCGGGTCGCGTCGTTCGTCACTCAGAGTTTCTCCAGCTGTGCGCGCGCCTGTGCAGCACCACTGCCCTGCGGCTGCAGCGCCAGGTAGGTGGTGTAGGCCTGCTTCGCCTTGGCCTTGTCGCCGGCGTTGAAGTAGGCATCGCCCAGATTCAGATAGGCCACGGCGCGCGATGGGTCGATCTTCAGCGTGTTCTCCAGCCAGCGCGCAGCTTCAGCGTAGCGCTGCTGGCGGTAGTAGACGAAGCCGAGGTTGTTCGCGGCCTGGGCGAAGTCCGGGCGAAGCTTCAGTGCCTCGGTGAACTGCGCGACCGCCTCGTCGTACTGCTTTTCCCGGTACAGCTGCAGACCTCGGTCATTGGCTTGCTGCGCGCGTTGGCGATCCGACGCAGGGCCGGCGCTGGGCACCACCAGCTTGGCCCTGCCGCCCTGCAGGTCGGCCACGGTCACTGGCGTCTGGCTGCCCTTGGCTTCACTGGCGGCCTCGACCTTGTTGTTCAGTGCGATCGCATCGGCAGTCAGCTGGCGCGTATCGGCGTTGAGGAATTCCTGGCTGTCCGGAACCTGGAACACGAACTCGCCGCCCTGCGAACCGGGCAGGCTGCCGAAGGCCGGCGTCTGGTGCGAAACGGCCGATACTGCCGGCGCCACGTAGGCGGCCAGTTCGGTACCGGTGATCAGGCCGTCGCCGTTGAGATCGCCCTTGCCGGCCAATGCCTGCAGCAGCACCCACGTGAACACCGAGTGCCCGTTCGGGCCGGCGTCGGCCACCCGCTGGTCGGCACCGCCGGCGGTCAACATCTGCCGCGCGCTGCGACGCGCGTTCTCGCGCAGGAACGACGACGACGAGGGGCCACTACGGGTCAGGCCCAGGCCGCTGTAGCAGGCATCCATCACGAACAGCACGTGCTTGGCCTGCATGCTCTCGGCGATGTTCTGGATGTCGGTCATCGCGATGGCGTCGGTGGCGAACTCCTTCGGGTCCGAATCGACCGGGATGATGTAGCCAAGGTCGCGTCCGGAGGCGAGCTGGCGGGTGGCGCCGTGGCCAGCGAAGAACACGAACACGCGGTCGTTCTTTCCGGTGCGGTCATCGGCCAGGCGGTCGTGGAAGGCGGCGAGGATGTTGTTGCGCGTGGCCTGCTCGTTCTTCAGCACGATCACCTGCGAGGACGGGAAGCCGAACTGCCCGGTCAGAGTGTCGGCGACCGCCTGCGCATCATGGCTGGCGTATTCCAGTTTCGGCCACTTGGCGTAGCTGTCGATACCGACCACGATCGCCCATGATTTCTCGTAGCCGGTGGTGACGGTGGCGGCACCGGCATCACCCTTGCGCGCGCGCGCCACGGTGAAATCGCGGCCGTTCCAGCCGGCAAACTGGTAACCGTCGGCAATCAGCCGGTCGAGGATCTGCGGCAGCGCCTTCACTGCGCGATCGTGGATGTCGTGGAACAGGATGATGCCGCGCTGTTCCTTGTTCACCTGGTCGAGCACGCGCTGCACGATCGATTCCGGCACCGGATCGGCCCAGTCCATCGAGTCGATGTTCCACATGATCGACTTCAGTCCCGCCTCGTTCAGCAGCTGCATGCCTTCGGCGTTGCGCGCACCGTACGGGAAGCGGAACAGCGGCGCGCGCTTGCTGTCCACATCCTTCAACAGCGTATCGGTGTCCAGCACCTGCTGGCGCAGCGCATCACCGGTGGTGCGCGAGAGCTGCGCATGGGTCAGGCTGTGGTTGCCCACCGCATAGCCGTCTTCCATCAGCTGGCGGCTGATCTTCGCCATCGGGCCGAGACTGACCTTGCCATCGGCTTCCACCTTGCCGAGGTTGCGACCGACCTCGAAGAACACGCCCGGCACGTCGTAGCGTTTGAGGATGGCCACCACTTCATCGGTATAGGCCTTATGCGGGCCATCGTCGAAGGTCAGCACCACGGTCTTGGCCGGCAGGTCGCGGCCGAAGATCTCGCGGTCGCTGTCCTTCATCGACATCGGATACGGCTCGATCACCCCGTAGTCGCGCAGGATCGCTTCGCGACTGTAGTCCTTGCGCAGGTGGGCGATGTAGTCCTCCCACTTCTCGCGTTTGAGCCCGATGGCACGGGTGCGCTCGAAACGGCTGAAGATGCGGGTCAGTTCCTGGTTGTAGTTGCGCTCGATCTCATCGAGCGCTTCCAGATCCTCGCCGATGCGCTGGTGCAGCTTCACCGCCGGCAGCGAAGAGTCGGTGCCGATGCGCTCATGCAGATCGCGCAGCACTTCGCGGAAGGCCAGGCGGTCGGCGTCGAACAGTTCCGGCGCCGACTCGATGTAGTCCAGCACGGTGCCGAGAGTGGCGAAGCGCTGGGAGCTGGAACCACGCAGCAGCGTATCGAACTGCGCGGCGATCGCCGTGCGCTGTTCCAGCCCATCGTGGAACAGCTGCTGGCCCACGCGTGTGGACCTACCACGATCGGAGGCCGACTGCTGTTCCTCGTCGGCCAGCAGCACGATGATCCGGCGGTAGCCGTCGAGCTGCTTCTGCAACGCAGCCAGCAACGGCGCAGCAGCCGGATCGGCGGCCGCCGCCACCTGCGCGCTGGGCTGGGTGACGGTGGTCGCCGGTGCCTTCGCATCCTTGTCACCACAGCCGGCAACGGCCAGGGTAAGCAGCAGCGAAGGAAGGAACAGGCGGAACGACGACGCACGTGGCATGGCCAACTCGGAAGTGGGAGGAACGGTGTGCGGGGAATTCTAACGCCGCATGCGAAAAGCCCGCCTTACGGCGGGCTTCTGCTGCGGTCAGCCGGCCAGCGGCCGACTCTACCGATTACTTCTTCTTGACCGGAGCCGACGCGGCGGTGGCCGGGACCGGGTCGCCGCCATGGCGCTTGGTCATCCACCACTGCTGCAGCAGGCCCAGGCCGCCGTTGACCACCCAGTACAGGACCAGGCCGGACGGCATGAAGGCCATCATGACGCCGAACACCAGCGGCATGAACTGCATCATCTTCTGCTGCATCGGGTCCATGCCCGGCGCAGGCGTGAGCTTCTGGGTGAACCACATCACCGCCACGTTGATCACCGGCAGGATGAAGTACGGGTCACGCGCGGTCAGGTCCTGGATCCAGCCCAGCCACGGCGCCTGGCGCAGTTCGACCGACTCCACCAGCACCCAGTACAGGGCGAAGAAGATCGGCATCTGGATGAGGATCGGCAGGCAGCCGCCCATCGGATTGATCTTCTCCTTCTTGTACAGCTCCATCATCGCGGTCTGGAACTTCTGGCGGTCATCGCCATAGCGTTCCTTCAGCTGCTGGATGCGCGGCTGGAAGCGGCGCATCTTGGCGCCACTCTTGTATTGCACGGCCGACAGCGGGTACAGCACCAGCTTCAGCAGCACCACCAGGCCGACGATCGCCCAGCCCCAGTTGCCGACCAGCTTGTGCACCTGGTTGAGCACCCAGAACAGGCCCTGGCCGATCACCGCCATCATCGAGAAACGGCTGTAGTCGACCACGCGATCCAGGCCCGGCACGTCTTCCTTGGCGATCAGGTTGACCAGCTTGGGGCCGACCCACAGGCGCGCTTCGGTGCTGGTGGACTGGCCCGGGGCCAGGGTAAAGGCCGGTCCGCGCGCTTCGATCAGGTCACGACCGTCCACCTGCGACAGGACGTAGTGGGCGACCTGGTCCTTCTGCGGGATCCACGCGGTGAAGAAGTGGTGCTGCAGCATCGCCAGCCAGCCGCCGGTGATGTTCTGGTTCAGCGCACCGTCCTCCAGGTAATCCTTGAACGCACGACGCTGGTACTTTTTGTCGTTGTCGTACCAGGTGGCACCGTTGAAGCTGAAGGAATCCGGGTTGGTCATGCTCCGCGACAGGATGGTCGGGGTGCGGTCCAGGGTGCGGTAGACGTAGCCGTTCCACGTGGTGGCGCCGGCATTGCTGACTTCATCCTTGAAGCGCACGGCGTACTCGTTGCGCGAGACAGTGAGGGTGCGCTTGATGGTCACGCCGTTGTCGGCGGTCCACACGAACGGGATCTGCAGTTCGTTCTGGCCCTTGGCCAGCACGAAGTCGCGGGTGTCACCGACCAGCTTGAAGCCGTCGGCGCCGGGCACCGGGGCGTTCTTGTCCTGGCTGGCCCAGCCGCTGATCGCGCTGTACGGATGCGCGGGATCTTCGGTCAGCAGGCGGACCGGCGGGCTGCCTTCATCCTTGGTCTGCGGGAACTGCAGCAGCTCGGCGTCGAGCACGCGGCCCCCGTCCAGTACCAGGCGCAGGACGTCGGTGGTGACGGTCACGCGCTGGGCGGCCGGGGTCGCGCTGGCCTGGGCCTGCGTGGGCGCCTGGCCCGGGGCCGCCGGCACCTGGGCGCTGGGAACGCTGCCTGCGGCGGCGCCCGGCACGGTCTGCGCCGCGGCCGGGGCCGAACGGGTCGTCGGAGCAGGGGTCGGAGCGGCCTGCTCGCGGCTCCACTCCATCCACAGCAGCACGGCCACCATCAGCCAGGCAAAAATGAGAAATACGCGGGTCTGGTTCATCAGCGGACAGGCTCGGCGGGGCCGGAACGCGGTGCCGGCTCGGTCAAAGAGGGAGTTGCGATGCCATCAGGCGGCGGCATTGTGCCGTCCACGCCTGGCGCGGGCAATGCACGCAGGCGGCGCAGCAGGCGCAGGAAGGCCTGGCGGATGTCGTCATTGCTGGCGTGACGCGCAGCACTACGGGCCACGACGACAAAGTCGCCTGGCTGGATATCGGTTCGTGTCTGACGCAGGATGTCGCGCAGGACGCGCTTGATCCGGTTGCGCCCGACGGCGTTCGGATCGACCTTGCGGGAAACCGCCAGACCCAGCCTGGCCGGCCGGTCAGCCGGCAGCCAGTGCAGGGTCATCAGCGGATCGGACACACGGCGGGCGCCGTTGAAGACCGTTGAGTATTCGGCACGCGTGCGAACCCGCGCAGAGCGAGGGAATCGCTTGCGCGGGTCTGCAGTATTCACTGTCGAAGGGATTGCGTCTGCCGCGATGTGCGGCATGGCAATCAGGCGCTCAGGACTTTGCGGCCCTTGGCGCGGCGACGCGACAGGATCTTGCGGCCGTCAGCGGTCTTCATACGGGCACGGAAGCCGTGGTCGCGCTTACGCTTGAGGTTGCTGGGCTGGTAGGTGCGCTTGGTGGCCATTGGGGCCTCTCGTATGAATGGGACGGAAAGAACCGGAAATTCTAGAGAGGTACCCCACCCCGCGTCAAGCCCTGGGGACTACGCGAATTCACCGGCCTGTGCAATAGCTGTGGATGTTTTTGTGAATAAGTAGGGGACAAGCATTCCGAAGGCGGGCGCTCGGTGGTAGTCTGAGCCATCCATTTCCCCCCTTTCCGGCCTGTGTTTGGGCGCCTTGTCGCGCCCCCACCCCGGCCATCGGACGATTATTGCTGATGGATGCCTGGTCCCGTAGTCTCGAACGCCTCGAAGCGGAGTTCCCGCCTGAAGACGTTCACACCTGGTTGAAGCCGCTGCAGGCCGATCTGCGCGTGGACAGCCTGGTGCTGTATGCACCGAATGCCTTCATCGTCGACCAGGTGCGCGAGCTGTACCTGCCGCGCATCCGCGAGCTGCTGGCGCATTTCGCTGGTTTCAGCGACGTTTTTCTTGAAATCGGCTCCCGTCCGCGCCCGGTAGAGGCGCAGACCGCGCCGGTTTCCACGCATTCGGCGCACGCAGCCAGCGAACCCCAGGTGCCGTTCGCCGGCAATCTGGACAGCCATTACACCTTCGCCAACTTCGTCGAAGGCCGCAGCAACCAGCTCGGCCTCGCCGCTGCGTTCCAGGCAGCGCAGAAACCCGGCGATCGCGCACACAATCCGCTGTTGCTGTACGGAGGCACCGGACTGGGCAAGACCCACCTGATGTTCGCCGCCGGCAACGCCATGCGCCAGGCCAATCCGGGTGCGAAGGTGCTGTACCTGCGCTCGGAACAGTTCTTCAGCGCGATGATCCGGGCCTTGCAGGAAAAGACCATGGATCAGTTCAAGCGCCAGTTCCAGCAGGTCGACGCGCTGCTGATCGACGACATCCAGTTCTTCGCCGGCAAGGATCGCACCCAGGAAGAGTTCTTCCACACCTTCAACGCCCTGTTCGACGGCAAGCAGCAGATCATCCTGACCTGTGACCGGTACCCGCGTGAGGTCGAAGGGCTGGAAGCGCGCCTCAAGTCGCGGCTTGCCTGGGGACTGTCGGTCGCAATCGAACCGCCTGACTTCGAGACCCGTGCGGCGATCGTGCTGGCCAAGGCGCGCGAACGCGGTGCGGAGATTCCCGATGATGTTGCGTTCCTGATCGCCAAGAAGATGCGCTCCAATGTGCGCGACCTCGAGGGCGCGCTGAATACCCTGACCGCCCGCGCCAACTTCACCGGCCGTGCGATCACCACCGAGTTCGCGCAGGAAACCCTGCGTGACCTGCTGCGCGCCCAGCAGCAGGCGATCAGCATTCCCAACATCCAGAAAACCGTTGCCGACTACTACGGACTGCAGATCAAGGATCTGCTGTCCAAGCGCCGCACCCGATCGCTGGCCCGTCCGCGCCAGGTCGCCATGGCCCTGACCAAGGAGTTGACCGAGCACAGCCTGCCCGAGATCGGCGACGCATTCGCCGGTCGCGATCACACCACGGTGCTGCATGCCTGCCGTCAGATCCGGACGTTGATGGAAACCGACGGCAAGCTCCGCGAAGACTGGGACAAGCTGATCCGGAAGCTGAGCGAATGATGCACGGACGCCGATGAGGCGTCATCGCACAAAACGGTGCAGAATCCGGTAGCAAGCGCGGGATGAGTTGTGGATAAAAAAGGCGCCTGACAACGCGCGGAATTTATCCACAGCTTTCCCCACCCTCTGGGGGGCGGTAATACAGAGGGTTTCGAGGCCAGAAATCCTTTTTATTACAAAGACTTAACGTTGTTTTCCAGCGATTCTGTCTCTACCAGCACCACCAAGCTTTTGATTTATTCCACATTTTTTAAAGCATAGGGGCACGGAACCACATGCGTTTCACACTGCAGCGCGAAGCCTTTCTCAAGCCGTTGGCACAGGTCGTCAACGTGGTCGAACGCCGCCAGACCCTTCCGGTTCTGGCCAATTTCCTGGTCCAGGTGCAGAACGGCCAGCTTTCGCTGACCGGTACCGACCTGGAAGTGGAGATGGTGTCGCGGATCGCGGTTGAAGATGCCCAGGACGGCGAAACCACCATTCCGGCGCGCAAGCTGTTCGAGATCATCCGCGCGCTGCCCGATGGCAGCCGGATTACCGTCTCGCAGACCGGTGACAAGATCACCGTGCAGGCGGGTCGCAGCCGCTTCACCCTGGCAACGCTGCCGTCCAACGACTTCCCGTCGGTAGACGAGGTGGAAGCCACCGAGCGCGTGGCGATCGGCGAAGCGACCTTGAAGGAGCTGATTGAACGCACTGCGTTCGCGATGGCCCAGCAGGACGTGCGCTACTACCTCAACGGCCTGCTGTTCGACCTGCGTGGCGATGCGCTGCGTACGGTGGCCACCGACGGACACCGCCTCGCCCTGTGTGAAACGGATCTGGCCAAGCCCAGCGGCTCCAAGCGACAGATCATCGTGCCGCGCAAGGGCGTGACCGAGCTGCAGCGCCTTCTGGAGAGCGGCGACCGGGAGATCGAGCTGGAGGTAGGCCGTAGCCACGTGCGCGTTAAGCGGGACGATGTCACGTTCACCTCGAAGCTGATTGATGGTCGTTTCCCGGACTATGAAGCCGTGATTCCGATTGGTGCCGACCGCGAGGTGAAGGTCGACCGTGAGGCACTGCGTGCCTCGCTGCAGCGTGCGGCCATCCTGTCCAACGAGAAGTACCGCGGCATCCGCGTGGAAGTTTCGCCGGGCAACCTGAAGATCAGCGCGCATAACCCGGAACAGGAAGAAGCGCAGGAAGAGATCGAAGCCGATACCACCGTCAGCGATCTGGCCATCGGCTTCAATGTGAATTACCTGCTGGACGCCCTGTCCGCATTGCGCGACGAAGAGGTCATCATCCAGCTGCGCGACTCCAATTCGTCGGCGCTGGTGCGCGAGTCCAGCAGCGAGAAGTCCCGCCATGTGGTGATGCCGCTGCGTCTCTGACGGTTGCGCTGTTCCACGTGGAACCAGAAGACGCCCGGAACGTTCCGGGCGTTTTTTTTTGGGGGGGTTCCACGTGGAGCATCCCGTTTCTCCATCGTGCTGCAAGGGGCCAGTCCCCGGTGTGGCAGATCCCTATAGCTGTTCTGCCTGCCCGGATCCGCGCAGTTGCTCCTGTTGCTGACGCGACTATCCACAGACGTCGTTGCAGGCGCTGTCTGCCCTTCCTAGCTTCTAAATCTGGGTATAAATCTAAAGCCTGGTGGTGATGGTAGAGCCAGATTTCGTGGAAAACAGGGTCATCTCGTTGATTTTATTGGTTTTTAATGTGCTGAAACCCCCTGCATATCGGCGCCTGGGGCTGGGGGGGAACCTGTGGATAGATTTCAGGCAGGGCCAAAGCGGCTTTTTTATCCACAGATTGCCCATACCTTGTGTATAAGTAATACCGGGCCGCTGTGTATAGCGTGAAACCGCTGGCTTGAAATTCTTGAAATCTGTGGAACCGCCACGGGTGTTGGTGCGCAGATTTCAAGGAAATGCGGCAGGTTTTTTGCGGGCCGTCGTCCGTAAGCCGGTCAGGACACGTTCGCAACCGCGCCATGGTCTGCAGAGCGATAGCCTGACGCCAACGGCGGACTTGACCGATGCAGTAAGCTGATGGATTCCCTGCCCCTCTACCGCTTCGTGCGGATGGTCCTTCGCACCCCATGCAGATCCGTCGCCTCGTCCTGCACCATCTGCGCCGCTTCGGCGTGGTGGAGCTGTCGCCACAACCGGGATTGAATCTGCTGACGGGCGATAACGGGGCCGGCAAGACCAGTGTGCTGGAGGCGTTGCATCTGATGGCTTACGGGCGCAGCTTCCGTGGTCGGGTGCGCGACGGCTTGGTCCGCCAGGGCCAGGATGCGCTGGACATCTTTGTGGAATGGGAGGAACAGCGCGCCCAGTCATCGCCACACCGCCGCAAGGCCGGTCTCCGCCATACTGGACAGGACTGGAAGGGACGTCTGGATGGTGAAGATGTCAGCCAGCTCGGCAATCTATGTGCTGCACTGGCGGTGGTGACGTTCGAGCCGGGCAGCCATGCTCTGGTCAGCGGTGGTGGTGAGCCCCGTCGCCGTTTCCTCGATTGGGGATTGTTCCACGTGGAACCGGATTTTCTGTCCCTGTGGCGCCGCTACTCACGGGCGCTCAAGCAGCGCAATGCCCTGCTCAAACAGGGAGGGCCAGCAAGGATGCTCGATACGTGGGATCACGAACTGGCAGAGGCCGGCGAACCGTTGACCAGCCGACGTCAGCGTTATCTGGAGCGGCTGCAGGAGCGCACCATCGCGCTGGCGGCCAGTCTTGCCCCCCAGCTGGGTATCCAGGCGCTGGACCTGAGTCCGGGATGGCGCCGCCACGAACTGCCGCTGGCCGATGCACTGCTGTTGGCACGCGAGCGGGACCGGCAGGCGGGCTATACATCCGTTGGGCCCCATCGGGCGGACTGGAGCGTGGACTTCAGCCATATCCCAGGGCGGGACGCGCTGTCGCGCGGCCAGGCCAAACTTACGGCCTTGGCGTGTCTGCTGGCCCAGGCCGAAGACTATGCGGAACAGCGCGGGGAATGGCCGGTCATTGCTCTGGACGATCTGGCTTCCGAACTGGATCGCACTCACCAGGCGCGGGTGCTGGAGCGCCTGCTTGCCGGCCCGGCGCAGATCTTCGTCACGGCAACCGAAACGCCGGCCGCGCTGCAGGCGCTGACCGACATCACCCGGTTCCACGTGGAACATGGACAGATCGTGGCTGTGCCATAGTGCGTACAACAGGGCCGCTCGACCCTGGCTGGTATAATTCGGGTTGCAATCCTTTCATTCTCGGCGCACCGCTTCCTGTGGTGCCCGACCTGCGGAGCCTACGGCAAGCGCAATGAGCGACGAACAGAACACCCCGGTAAACAATGGCAACTACGACGCCAACAGCATCACCGCCCTGGAAGGCCTGGAGGCTGTCCGCAAGCGTCCCGGTATGTACATCGGCGACGTCCATGACGGTACCGGCCTGCACCACATGGTGTTCGAGGTGGTCGACAACTCCATCGATGAGGCGCTGGCCGGTCATGCTGACCATGTCGCGGTGACGATCCACGCCGACGGTTCGGTGTCGGTCTCCGACAACGGTCGTGGTATTCCGGTCGGCAAGCATGAGCAGATGAGCGCCAAGCTGGGCCGCGAAGTCTCGGCAGCCGAAGTGGTGATGACGGTCCTGCACGCCGGTGGCAAGTTCGACGACAACAGCTACAAGGTTTCCGGCGGTCTGCATGGTGTGGGTGTCAGCGTGGTCAATGCGCTGTCGCAGAAGCTGCTGGTGGACGTATTCCAGGGCGGCTTCCATTACCAGCAGGAATTCAGCAACGGCGCTGCCGTCAGCCCGCTGGCCAAGCTGGAAAGCACCACCAAGCGCGGCACGACCGTGCGCTTCTGGCCGTCGACCGTCGCGTTCCACGACAACGTCGAATTCCACTACGACATCCTGGCCCGTCGCCTGCGTGAGCTGTCGTTCCTGAACTCCGGCGTCAAGATCGTGCTGGCGGACGAACGCGGCGATGGCCGGCGCGACGACTTCCACTATGAAGGCGGCATCCGCAGTTTCGTCGAGCATCTGGCCCAGCTGAAGACGCCGCTGCATCCGAACGTCATCGCGGTCAGCGGCGAATCCAACGGCATCACCGTGGAAGTGGCGCTGCAGTGGACCGATTCCTACCAGGAAACGATGTACTGCTTCACCAACAATATTCCGCAGAAGGATGGCGGCACCCATCTGGCCGGTTTCCGCGGTGCGTTGACCCGTGTGCTCAACAACTACATCGAGCAGAACGGCATCGCCAAGCAGGCAAAGATCAACCTGACCGGCGATGACATGCGAGAGGGCATGATCGCGGTGCTGTCGGTGAAGGTGCCCGATCCCAGCTTCTCCAGCCAGACCAAGGAAAAGCTGGTCAGCTCGGACGTGCGTCCGGCCGTGGAAAGTGCCTTCGGCCAGCGTCTGGAAGAGTTCCTGCAGGAGAATCCGAACGAAGCGAAGGCGATCGCCGGCAAGATCGTCGATGCCGCGCGCGCGCGCGAAGCGGCCCGCAAGGCCCGTGACCTGACGCGCCGCAAGGGCGCGTTGGATATCGCCGGCCTGCCGGGCAAGCTGGCCGACTGCCAGGAGAAGGATCCGGCGCTGTCCGAGCTGTTCATCGTCGAGGGTGACTCGGCAGGTGGTTCGGCCAAGCAGGGTCGCAACCGCAAGAACCAGGCGGTGCTGCCACTGCGCGGCAAGATCCTCAACGTGGAACGTGCGCGCTTCGACCGCATGCTGTCGTCAGACCAGGTCGGCACGCTGATCACCGCGCTCGGTACCGGCATCGGCCGTGATGAGTACAACCCGGACAAGCTGCGTTACCACAAGATCATCATCATGACCGACGCCGACGTCGACGGCGCCCATATCCGCACGCTGCTGCTGACGTTCTTCTACCGTCAGATGCCGGAGCTGATCGAGCGCGGCTACGTCTACATCGGCCTGCCGCCGCTGTACAAGATCAAGCAGGGCAAGCAGGAGCTGTACCTGAAGGATGATCCGGCGCTGGACAGCTATCTGGCCAGCAGCGCGGTGGAGAACGCGTCGCTGGTGCCGGCCGCCGGCGAGCCCGGCATCGAAGGCGTTGCCCTGGAGAAGCTGCTGCTGGCCTACGCGTCCGCGCAGGACGCGATCGAACGCAATGCGCATCGCTATGATCGCAACCTGCTCGAAGCGCTGGTCGACTTCATGCCGCTGGAACTGGACACCCTGCGCAATGCCGGCCAAGGCGAAGGCCTGGACGCGCTGGCCAGGCGCCTGAACCAGGGCAGCCTGGGCAGCCCGCGTTTCAGCCTGGAACTGCAGGAGGCCAATGAACAGCGCCCCGCGGCCGTGCTGGTGACCCGACGTCACATGGGCGAAGAGCACATCCAGGTGCTGCCGCTTTCGGCCCTGGAAACCGGCGAACTGCGCGCGATCCACCAGGCAGCCAAGCTGCTGCATGGCCTGGTACGCGAGGGGGCGACCATCACCCGCGGTGCCAAGTCGATCGAGGTCGATTCGTTCGTCAAGGCGCAGAACTGGTTGCTGGATGAAGCCAAGCGCGGTCGCCAGATCCAGCGCTTCAAGGGCCTGGGTGAAATGAATCCGGAACAGCTGTGGGATACCACCGTGAATCCGGATACCCGCCGCCTGCTGCAGGTACGCATCGAAGACGCCGTGGCCGCCGATCAGATCTTCAGCACCCTGATGGGCGATGTCGTCGAGCCGCGTCGCGACTTCATCGAAGACAACGCACTGAAGGTCGCCAACCTGGATATCTGACACAATCGGGACGTGGCCGGTGCGCGGGGAGGCGCGCCGGCCCTTGCCCCTTGATCGCAGGTATCTGATGTCCGCTTCCGCTCCGGTTTCCGCACCGCCGCCGGTTCCGCCGGCGACCGCCGCCCCCCGCGCCGCTTCGCCGCTGGCGGGATTCTTCATCGATCTGGGCATCGCCGCCGTCACCCTGTTCGGCCTGAGCCTGATCAGTGGCCTGTTCTGGGGCCTGTACCGCGGAATGATGGTCGGCTACGCAAACGCGAAGGCCAACGGCGCCGCACCCGATCCCGGCACCCTGACCGAAGCACTGGGCCAGCCGGGTGCCCTGGCGCAGATCCTGATGGCGCTGTTCGCTACCGGCGGCGCGGCCCTGCTGCTGTATTTCTGGCGACGACCGGCCAATGCGGCCGAACGCCAGGCATCGCGCGACGCGCTGCGCCGCCCCTCCACCTGGGGCTGGACGCTGCTGGTGGCCACGCTGATCGTAGTGGGCAGCAACGGCATCGCCTTCCTGTCCCGGCAGTTCGGCATCGAACCGGTGCCGACCAACGTGGAACTGATGCAGAACGCGGTCGCGCGCTTTCCGCTGTTCCTGATGCTGTTCGCGGTGGTGCTGGCGCCGGCCTACGAGGAACTGCTGTTCCGGCGCGTCCTGTTCGGGCGCTTGTGGCAGGCCGGTCGCCCCTGGCTGGGCATGATACTGAGCAGCCTTGCCTTCGCCCTGATCCATGAAATTCCCGGCACCAGCGCCAACGGCCCGGCCGAGATCGCCCAGCTGTGGCTGGTCTACGGCGGCATGGGCGCTGCATTCTGCTGGCTGTACCGCCGTACCGGAACGCTGTGGGCGGCCATCGCCGCACATGCCCTGAACAATGCCGTGGCACTGGTGGCGCTGGTGTTCTTCGGCGCGACGTAACGGCTGTCCGCTTGACGAAAGATTAAGCAGCGACGATACACACTGCGCTCATGAACACGGGGGTGGACCCATGAAACAACTGCTGCTGGCCCTTGTCATCACCACCCTGGTCAGCGCCTGCGCGACCACCACATCGCCGACCGGACGGCGGCAGATGATCGGTGGCGTCTCGCAGGCACAGCTTGACCAGCTCGGCGCGCAGGCGTTCGCCGAGACGAAGCAGAAGGAAAAGATCAGCACGGACGGCCGGCAGAACGGCTACGTGCAGTGCGTGGTCAACGCGCTGGTCGCCCAGCTGCCTCCACAATACCGTGGCGTACGGTGGGAAACCGCCGTGTTCGTCGACAAGGAACCCAACGCTTTCGCCCTGCCTGGCGGCAAGGTGGGCGTGAACACCGGCATCTTCACCGTAGCCAGGAACCAGGACCAGCTGGCGGCCGTGATCGGCCACGAGATCGGCCATGTCATCGCCCGCCACCACGAGGAGCGCATCACCCGGCAGATGGGCGCGCAGACCGGCCTGGCGGTACTCGGCGCACTGGCCGGCGCTGCCTATGGCGAAGGCGCGGCCAGCACGGTCAACCAGCTCGGCGGCATGGGGGCACAGACGGCGTTCCTGCTGCCGGGCTCGCGGACCCAGGAAAGCGAGGCGGACGTGATCGGCCAGCGGCTGATGGCGCAGGCCGGCTTCAACCCGGCGCAGGCGGTGGACCTGTGGCAGAACATGATGGCCGCCAGCGGCGGACGCAGCCCGCAATGGCTGTCCACCCACCCCGATCCGGCCAACCGGATCCAGGAGCTGCGACGTGATTCCCCTGCCCTGATGCCGGTCTACCAGCAGGCGCAGGCGGCCGGACTGCGACCAAAGTGCGGATGAGTGCGCAGTTTCATGCTGTATTGCAGCACATAAAACGATTTCTCACGCCATCTGTTTCTGATACGTTTGGCGGCTCAGATTTTTCTGACAGTCCGACTTTGCCGCTATCCGGCGGTTCGATCGAGGTGAACGATGATTTTCCGTAAACACAAAGCTGTGCTTTCCGTCCTCGTCGCGACCGCCCTGACCGGCGCCGTGGTCACCGATGCGCTCGCGCAGTCCTCGCGTTCCTCCGACCGTGGCAACCGCGGCGGCAGCAGCAAGCAGGCCAAGGCCGAACCGCTGTACCCCAATGCGACCCGCCAGGAGCCGGCGGCCAAGTCCTCGGCCAAGATGGGTGGCAAGCTGCAGAAACTGGTAGACAGCTACAACAAGGAAAAGTTCCCGGAGACCCGCACCCAGGCCGACGCGATCCTGGCTGACAGCGCCGCGAACGAGTACGACAAGTCGCTGGCCGCGCAGCTGGCTTCGCAGGCCGCCTACCAGACCGACGATGTCGCCGCCGCCATCGCCTACCTGAAGCAGGTGCTGCAGTTCAACGGCCTGGACAACAACGGCCACTTCCAGTCGATGCTGATGCTGGGCCAGCTGCAGCTGCAGGAAGACCAGACCGCCGAAGGCCTGGCCACCCTGGACAAGTACTTCGCCGAGAGCAAGTCGACCAAGCCGGACGAGCTGATCGCCAAGGGCCAGGCGCTGTACCAGCTGGAGCGCTACCAGGAAGCGATCCCGGTGCTGAAGCAGGCGATCGCCGGCTCCACCGAGCCGAAGGACAGCTGGAACCAGCTGCTGATGGCGGCCCTGTCCGAGGCCGGCCAGACCGGTGAAGCCGTGCAGGCCGCCGAGGCCCTGGCGGCGAAGAACCCGAACGACAAGAAGGCGCAGCTGAACCTGGCCAACATGTACATGCAGGCCGACCAGATGCCCAAGGCCGCCGCGGTGATGGACAAGCTGCGCAGCAGCGGCCAGCTCACCGAAGAGCGCGAGTACAAGCAGCTGTACTCGATCTATGCCAACACCGAGAACAAGGAAAAGGACGTCATCGCGGTCATCAACGAAGGGTTGCAGAAGGGCATCCTGAAGCCGGATTACCAGGTCTACCTGGCGCTGGCCCAGTCCTACTACTACTCCGACCAGGTGCCGCAGGCGATCGATGCGTGGCAGAAGGCCGCCCCGCTGTCCAAGGACGGTGAGACCTACCTGAACCTGGCACGCGTCCTGCATGCCGAAGGTCGCGTCCCCGAGGCCAAGCAGGCCGCCCAGCAGGCGCTGGCGAAGGGCGTGAAGAACCAGGCTGATGCCAAGAAAATCATCAACCTGAAGTAAGTAGGAATAACGCCTGAACGCCTGCTCAGTTGATGCGCAGGCGCTCAGGATTGGTATAAGCTTGGAGGTTCCTGCGGTGTCATGCACCGCTGATCAGGGATTCCGCCCCCGGCATCCCGGCCCCACTATTGAGCTCTTGGCGCATGACGGAACAACTAGTCGTTCACCGGTACGAACAACCCGATGACAAGGGGCTGAGCTGGCCTCGCATCGTCGGCATCGCGTTTGTAATCGCCCTGCATCTGGCCGCCTTCATGATGCTTCTGATCCCTGCCGTGGCTCCCAAGGCCGCTGCGGAGAAGGAACGCAATGTGATGGTGACCATCGTCGACGCACCGCCGCCGCCGCCCCCGCCGCCGCCGCCGCCGCCGCCGACAGATACTCCGCCGCCGCCGGTGAAGAATCTGTCGCCGCCGAAGCCGTCGCCGGTCCCGCCGCCGCCGCAGGCGCCGGTCGTGGACGTGCCGGAACCGCGTCCGAACGATATCGTCACTCCGCCGACCCCGCCGTCGCCGCCAAGCCCGCCGGCGTCGATCGAGGCCAGCGTGGACATCTCGTCCAAGGCGATGAATCCCCCGCGTTATCCGCCGGCAGCATTCCGCGCAGGTATCCAGGGTGAAGTGATCCTGATCATTGATGTCGATGCCAGCGGCAACGTCACCAATGTCACGGTGGAAAAGTCCAGCCGTAACCGCGACCTGGACCGTGCTGCGATGGAAGCAGCACGCAAGTGGCGCTTCAACGCCGCTGAATCTGGCGGTAAGAAGACGGCAGGTCGCGTTCGCGTCCCGGTCAACTTTGCGCTGAACTGATGCGTTCGGGTGGCTTCGGGCCACCCCCGCTCCAGTTCGATTGTTTAGCTTAGCTACACCCTTTATCACCACACACAACAAAGGTAAGCGTCATGCTGCAGGAAATTTTCATCGCCGCTGCTGCCGGGGGCAATCCGTCCAACGCCCTGTCGCAGATGGGCTTCGAGCACCTGATCCACGAAATGACCACCAAGCCGGGTGATTTCGCTGTTTCCTGGGTCGTGCTGCTGACCCTGGTGATCATGTCGGCCATGTCCTGGTACTGGACCGTCATCAACATCTTCCGCGCCACCCGCCTGAAGAGCGCTGCCGATCGCGTCGTCAGCCTGTTCTGGGACACCCCGAACGCACAGGACGCCATCCGTGCGATGGAAGAGCAGCCGGCTTCGGAGCCGTTCTCGAAGATCGCCCTGGACGCTGCCCAGGCAGCTGCCCACCACCAGCGCGCTGAAGGCGGCGGTACCGGTGGCCTGGGTGAGAACCTGAGCCGTTCGGAATTCGTCGACCGCGCCCTGCGTCAGGCCGTCACCCGCGAAAGCAACAAGCTGCAGTCGGGCATGACCCTGCTGGCCACCGTCGGCGCGACCGCTCCGTTCGTCGGTCTGCTGGGTACCGTGTGGGGCATCTACGGCGCGCTGATCAAGATCGGTGCCACCGGCTCCGCTTCGATCGACGCCGTTGCCGGCCCGGTGGGTGAAGCGCTGATCATGACCGCGATCGGTCTGTTCGTCGCGATCCCGGCCGTGTTCGCCTTCAACTTCTTCAGCAAGATCAACAGCGCGACCATCAGCAAGTTCGATACTTTCGCGCACGACCTGCACGACTTCTTCGCCACCGGTTCGCGCGTCCGCTGATTGCGGCGCGCTTCCACCCGCGACGAAGCAAGTAGTCATCAAGATCTAGACGGAGCCCGTTATGGCTTTCAGTAGTGGTAACAGCGGCGGCCCCATGGCCGACATCAACGTTACGCCCCTCGTGGACGTGATGCTGGTGCTGCTGATCATCTTCATCATCACGGCGCCCCTGATGTCCCACAAGGTCAAGGTGGATCTGCCGGAAGCCAACCTGATCCAGAATCCGGATGACGCCGAAAAGCGCTCCGGTCCGATCACCCTGGCAGTCAAGGAAGACGGCTCGATCTACTGGAACGACGAAGAAATCACCAAGCAGACGCTCGAGTCGCGCTTGGCGACCGCCGCCCAGCAGACCCCGCAGCCGCCGCTGAACCTGCGTGGTGACCGCACCACCAAGATGCGCGTCATCAACGACCTGACCAAGGTCGCGCAGGAGCAGGGCATGCTGGACGTCGGCTTCGTCGCGACCAAAGAAAAGGGGCAATAAGCCATGGCATTCAGTAGTGGTGGTGGCAAGGGCCCCATGGCCGACATCAACGTCACGCCCCTCGTGGACGTGATGCTGGTGCTGCTGATCATCTTCATCGTGACCGCGCCGATCATGACCTACCCGATCGCCGTGGACCTGCCGCAGCGCGTGCTCAACCCACCGCCGCAGCTGGTCGAACCGCCGCCGCCGATCGAACTGAAGATCGACGCCAGCAACCAGGTCTCGTGGAACAACAGCCCGATCAGCACCAGCGAGCTGCAGCAGCGGATGGAACAGGAGGTCCAGCGTGACCCGACCAACCAGCCGGAACTGCGGATCGATGCAAGCCCGGATTCCGAGTACGACGTGATGGCCAAGGTTCTGGCTGCCGCGAAGAATGCTCAGATGAAGAAGATCGGCTTCGTACAGCAGTAAACGCAATACCGCAACACAACAGTCATGACGCGACTGCAGACGCCCCTGGAGACAGGGGCGTCTTTTTTTTGTGCCTGCGAAGCCCGACGGGGTCAGATCCCTTTCCCTGCGGAAAAGGGATCTGACCCCCTCTGACTTCACGCGCCCGCTATGATCGGCGCATGCTCGCCCTCTTCGACTCCCTCCGCCACTGGCTTGATGGCATTGCCCACCTGGGTTCGATCCTGGCCGTGGCCTACCTGCTGTACCTGCTCGCGCTGGCGGGCTGGATCATGCTGCAGAAGCGCGAACCGGTAGCCACGCTGAGCTGGATCCTGTCGCTGGCCCTGCTGCCCTACCTCGGCCTTTTCATCTATTACCTGCTCGGTCCGCAGAAGGTGAAGCGGCAGCGCCTGCGTCGTGGCCGCGCGCGATCGGGGATGGAGCATTACAGCGACGTCTGCCCGCCCGATGCCGATTGCACCGAGCTGGCCAAGATCGCCCAGGCCACCACCGGACTGGCGCCGAGCAGTGCCACCGAAGTGACCTGGCTGGTCGATGGCGCGGCGACCTATGCCGCGCTGCTGGAAGCGGTGGCGCAGGCGCGTGACCACGTGCATCTGGAGTACTACATCTTCAATCCCGACCATGCCGGAACCGCACTGCGTGATGCCCTGGTCGAACGTGCCCGCGCCGGCGTGCAGGTGCGGCTGCTGCTCGATGCAGTGGGCTCGTCCGCGGTGCCGCGACGCTTCCTGCAGCCGCTGCTCGACGCCGGCGGTGAAGCGGTCTGGTTCCATCCCCGCCAGCTGCTGAAGCCCTTCAAGCGACCGTGGCTGAACCTGCGCACCCACCGCAAGCTGGTGATCGTCGATGGCCGCCTCGCCTTCACCGGCGGCATCAACATCACCGATGACGAGGACGAGAGCCGCAACGCCGACGCCTACCGCGACCTGCACATGCGCATCAGCGGTCACGTAGTCCGCAGCCTGCAACTGGTGTTTGCCGAGGACTGGCTCTACGCCAGCGGTCAGGACCACTCGCATTTCGACATCGCGCGGATGTGGCCGGCGGACATGCCGCTCCGCAGCGAAGGCCCGATCAACGCACAGGTGCTGGTGTCCGGCCCGGACTCGGGCTGGGAGACCATCCACCGGCTCCACGTGGCGGCCATCCAGGAAGCGCAGGAGCGCGTGTGGCTGGTCACGCCCTACTTCGTGCCGGGCGAAGCCGCGCGGATGGCGCTGACCTCGGCCGCGCTGGGGGGACTGGACGTGCGCCTGCTGGTGCCGAAGATGAGCGATTCCTGGTTCGTGACCCAGGCCGCACGGTCCTACTTCGACGAGCTGCTGCACGCCGGGGTGAAGATCTACGAGTACGGCCCCCGCATGCTGCATACCAAGGCCTTCATCGCCGACGACGATGTCTGCATCGTCGGCAGCGCCAACTTCGACCATCGCAGTTTCCGCCTGAACTTCGAACTGTCGATGATGATCAGCGACCGCGAGCGGGTGGCCGCCCTGGCGGGCCTGCTGGAGGCCGAGTTCGAGCGCGCTACCCGCGTGCACGACCAGGCCGCGGCCCGCTCGCTGTGGCTGCAACGCCTGCCCGAGGCCTTCGCGCGCCTGGCCTCGCCGCTGCTGTAAGGCGGCGCTACACTGCGGCGATCATCCGGGGAGCCTGACTATGTACTGGTTGTACCTGCTGCCGGCGCTGGGCTGTTTCGCCTTCGCGCTGAAAACCCCAAGCCCGGGGCTGATGGCGCTGGCGCTGCTGGCGGCCCTCGCCTTCCTGCTGGCCTGGGTGCGTGGCCGCTACGTGGCCCGGTTCGGTGATCTGCAGAGTGATCCCTCAACCCTGATCGATGCCGACGAGCTGCGCCGCCTGCGTGAGCAGGCCGAGGCCCGTGGCGCGGAACAACGCGACGAACACGATCCGTCCCCTCTTTCCAAGTAGTACCGTTCGATGACCCAGCTCAGTGTCAACGTCAACAAGATCGCCGTCCTGCGCAATTCGCGCGGTGGTGCCGAACCCGATGTGGTGCGTGCCGCCCAGGCCTGCCTGGATGCCGGCGCCCATGGCATCACCGTGCATCCGCGACCTGATCGACGCCACATCACCGCCGAGGACGTGCTTGCGCTGTCCATGCTGACCCGCGTCCGTGGCGTCGAATTCAACATCGAAGGCAATCCCTTCGCACCGCCACGCGACGGCTACCCGGGACTGCTGCCGCTGTGCGCGCAGACGCGTCCGGCGCAGGCCACCCTGGTGCCGGACGGCGATGGCCAGATCACCTCCGACCACGGTTTCGACTTCGAGCGCGACGGCGAGCGCCTGCGTCCGCTGGTGGCCGAGCTGAAGGCGATGGGCTGCCGGGTCAGCCTGTTCGTCGATGCCGGCAACCCGCTGCTGGAACAGGCGGCCGAGGTCGGCGCCGATCGCATCGAGCTGTACACCGGACCCTATGCCGAAGCGCACGCCGCAGGCGACGCCGCAGCGATGCTGGGGTTGTTCGCCACGGCCGCGCGCCGCGCGCAGGCCGTTGGGCTTGGTGTGAACGCCGGCCATGATCTGTCGCAGGACAACCTGCGTGACTTCCTGGCGAACGTGCCGGAGGTGCTGGAGGTCTCGATCGGGCATGCGCTGATCGGCGAGGCCCTGTATGACGGGCTGGATGCGACCGTTCGGGGCTATCTGGCGCTGCTCTGAGGTAGCGCCGGACCCTGCCCGGCGGGGCCAATACTGTTGTCGCAGCCGCTGAGACGGCAGCGGCGTAAGCTACCCACATGGGTATCGCGATCAAAGGCCGAGGGTCCAGCTCCCACCTTGCCGGGCGCTTCGAGAGCACCGTCAGCGAGGCGGTGGACGACGGCTGGGACGTGGATGAAAGCGAAGAGTTCGCGGCCCCCCGTCTGCGCACCGAGGTACGCGCTGAAACCGCGCGCAGCATCATCAGCCGCAATACGTCCCCGGACGTAGGCTTCAGCCAGTCGGTCAATCCGTATCGTGGCTGCGAGCACGGCTGTTCCTACTGCTTCGCGCGCCCGTCGCATGCCTATCTGAACCTGTCGCCGGGCCTGGATTTCGAGACCAAGCTGTTTGCCAAGACCAATGCGCCGCAGCTGCTGCGCAAGGAGCTGTCCCGGCCAGGCTACGTCCCGCAACCGATCGCGCTCGGCATCAACACCGATGCGTACCAGCCGATCGAGCGCAAGTTCAAGCTGACCCGTCAGTTGATCGAGGTGATGCTGGAGACGAAGCATCCGTTCTCGCTGATCACCAAGAACGCGCTGGTCGAGCGCGATATCGACCTGCTCGCACCACTGGCAGCAGAGAACCTAGTCAGCGTGCATTTCTCGGTGACCTCGCTGGATCCACGCCTGTCGGCGAAGCTCGAGCCGCGCGCCTCCGCACCGCACGCACGCCTGCGCGCGATGAAGCGTCTGCACGAGGCGGGCATTCCGGTTGGCGTGATGGTCGCGCCGGTGATTCCGTGGATCAACGACAGTGAACTGGAAAGCGTGCTCGAAGCGGCCCACGAGGCGGGTGCGCGTACTGCCGGCTATGTGCTGCTGCGCCTGCCTCTGGAGGTTGCACCGCTGTTCCGCGACTGGCTGGACGCCCACCATCCGGATCGCGCCGCGCACGTGATGAGCACCATCCAGCAGCTGCGCGGTGGCAAGGACTATGACAGCCGCTTCGGCACGCGCATGCGGGGCCAGGGGGTCTATGCGGATCTGTTGAACAACCGCTTCAAGCTGGCGCGCAAGCGCCTGGGCTTCGACGCCCAGAACAGCCACTGGCCGAAACTGGATTGCAGCCGCTTCCAGAAGCCGCTGCCGCCGAAGGTGGATTCGCCGCAGGGGTCGTTGTTCTGAAGTAGTGCGCTACTGCGGAACGCATATGGAAAACCGTGATCGCGATCTGCGCCTCGGCGACGGATACGACATCGCGACTGCACACATCGCTCTGTTCAACTGTGTGAACTCCAGATTACTATCCACTTCCTCCTGAACCCACGGTTCAGGCGAATGCGACTCCAGATCCGGCAACACAAGGAATAAAAGCGAGCATGAAGCTCCGTTCGAAAGGCGTGTCTACCACCGCCGCACTTCTGCTGCCCGTGCTGATGTCGGGCTTCCTCCTGGCTCCTCCTGCGTCCGCGAAAAAGGCAACCAGGATCTTCTATCAGAACAACAACGGGGACTCCGGAATCAAGGATCTGGACAAGATCACCGTTACCCGTATGCGTGGTCCATCAGTTGGCACTTCAGGTGTCATCTCGATTGGCATAGGGGTGTCCTACCACTCGGACGCGTCGATGCCTGCCAGGACAGCGGTGGAACAGGAAACCGACGATCGTCGTGATGACTGCGGCGAGCGCAAGGGCAACCCCGTCGTGCTCTACACCGGCAACAAGGTCGAAATCGAACGGGACTTCACCGTTGGTGGGGAGATGGGCCTGTACCTGGAGCGCACCTACAACCATCACTGGAGTGCTGCGGGCCTGTTTGGCAACCACTGGATCAGCAACTTCGACTACAGCATCGCATTCTCGAACGCGCAGAAGACGGCCTGGGCACAGCGGCCGGACGGTCGCAGGCTCAAGTTCGTCTGGAGCGAAGCGAACGGGCGCTGGAACGAGGATCGTGCCAAGCCGATCGCCTACCTGACAAAGAACAGCGATGGCAGCTTCACCCTGTACAACGAGGAGCTGGGCAGCGAGCGGTACGACGCCGCTGGATACATTACCGAGCTTCGCAATGAGCAGGGCGTCTTCTGGACATTCACGTACAGCGACAAGTATCTGCAGAAGGTTACGCATTCCTCCGGCCGCAGCATTCAGTTCGTCTGGTCCAACGGATCGCTGACACAGGTCAAGGATCCTGCGGGCAACGTCTACCAGTACACCTATACCCCGAATGCGTTCGGCACGGGGCGTGCGCGTCTTGCCAGCGCAACCCTACCGGGTTCGCCGCAGACCACGATCAGCTACCACTACGAGGACGCGCGATATCCAGGTGGCTTCACCGGCAAGTCCTACAACGGCGTGCGCTACTCTACTTTCGCCTACGATGCCAACAGGCGAGCAACGCTCTCGGAACATGCCGGTGGTATCGAGCGGCACACCTTCAGTTACGCCATCGAGAGCAGCGCGCCGGTGGCGGTCCCTCCAGCGCCAGTGCATCCAGGCGGCATCCGGGGCAACGAAGAGACGGGCTGGTGTGAGTACAGACCGGGCCAGGGCAATATCTGCATCCAGCCCCGGTCCTTGCCCGGCGGCCCAGTTCAAATCGCCGCCGACCCGAGCGCCCAAGGCGTGCTGTTGGCCGCCGCCGGGGAGCGGACCCGTCCGGTCAAACTGAAGGTCAGCGAGACCAATCCACTCGGTCGCACCACAACGTATGCCTATGAGGACGGACGCCAGGTGTCGGTGACCGGCAACCGATCAACGACCTGTCCCGCCAGTTACAAGGAACGCACCTACGATGCCAATGGCAATCCTGACCTCGTTCACGACTTTGTCGACAACGTAACCGATTTTGATTACAGCCCCGATGGCAATCTGCTGAGGAAGGCCGAGGCCGTTGGCAGCGCTGCGGAACGTGTCACGCTCTATCAGTGGGATGCGGCGGGACGGCATCTGCTGAAGGAAACGCGGGTTGGTGATCGCGAGACCAGCTTCAGCTATGACAGCCGCGGTAACGTCAGCTCGGTCACGACACGAAATCTCAGTGCTGCCGGCGTCAATGGTCAGGCCAGAACCACTCAGTACACGTATACCTACCACGCCAATGGACTGACGGCTTCCGTCAAGGAAGATGGCCCCTTGGCGCAGGACGACATCACGTCCACCTTCAATGCGAAGGGAGATCTGTCCAGTGTCACCAACGCGTTGGGGCACAGGGTGACGTACGCCGCCTACAACGAACTGGGGCAGCCGGGCCGTATCACCGGACCCAATGGCGATGTCCGTGAAATCACCTATGACGCTCGCGGCCGTGTTCTGGTAGACCGGATCAACACAGGGTCCGGTTGGGCAACGACCACAACGACGTACAACGCGACGGGCGACATTGCCAGCATCACCACACCTGTGGGAATCAAGACGCTATACAGCTACGACGCTGGCCGGCGCCTGATGAGCGAAGTTCAGCCGATTGGGGACGGCAACTGGCTGTGGACGCGTCACACGTATGACACCGCATCCAATCGCACACGCACTGAAATCGCGCAGACGGACTATTCCAGCGACAGCGTTGTCAGGGGCGTAATCGACGAGGTCACCCACGACGCGCAATGGAACTGGTTCGTGCGAGGCTGGGCCTGCTCCTCGGGATCGGCTTCGTCCATCCAGGTTGATGGCTATGCGGAGGGCGGAACCTATCTCGGCAGCGCACAGGCGAACCTCGCCAGCGAGAGCCAGGTAGCGTCCGCGTGCCAGGCAACAGGAAACGCATATCGATTCCAGCTCCCCCTCACGCTGGAACAGCGCCAGCAGCTGGGTGGGAAAAAGATCACGCTCTACGGCCACTCTCCGCTGGGCGCGCAGTACAACCGAGCTCTGGACAACTCCAGCACCTTCTCCATTCCCACCGCGCACATCATCGGTGATGTTGCAGGGATCATGAATGATGGGAACTGGAACTATTCCGTGCAGGGATGGGCCTGCTCGGTAGGAGTCAACGCCGCGACCACGGTTCATGTCTACGCAGGTGGACCTGCAGGGAGCGGCACCTACCTCGGCAGTGTGACCGGTATGTTGATCCCGAATGACGATGTGAAAGAGGCTTGCCAATCACAAGGCTCTTACTGGTTCGGACTTGCATTGGATGCAAATACACGAAGCGTTCATGGCGGAAAGCCGCTTTATGTTCATGGCATCTCTCCCTGGGGCGGCCCCAACCTGGCCATCAATCGGTCCGGCACGTTCACCGTTCCAACCATCTCGCGTACTGCTGAGCTGGTGCAGGCGTCAGCCGGCCCAGAGCACATCTTCAATGGTGAAACGTCCACGGTGACGTTCCAGTTCCGGAACACCGGCAACGTTGTCTGGAACCCCGGTGACACCTACTTGGCGCTGACGACGTTGCGGACGAGTCAATCCGTGGGGCTCAACAATACGGTGGCTCCTGGTGCCGTCGCGACCTTCACCATCAACGTCTCGCCGGTCAACAGTGGCAGCGGAGTTGCCCAGTTCCAGTACTTCGGGCAGCTCGCATCCGGTGCAACCGCCTGGGGACCTAAGGGACAGGTAACGATCAGAGCCGAGAACCATACAGGAAGCTGCAACCTGATCTTCTGTGAACAACCCCGCTAAGGAAAGCCAAGACCATGTCCACAATTGCTTTGGCCATGATGGGGCTCAACACCATCGTCTCGGCCGTGAACTACGATTACGACGAGCTGGGAAGGCTTGTCGCCGAGCGTAATGATCAGGGGCGCAATGTGCGCTATGCCTATGATCTGGAGGATCGGCTGGTGCAGACCACCGATTCCCAGAACCGGGTGAGCCGATACTCCTATGATCCACTGGGTCGATTGCTCGTACAGACGGATGCGAATGGCGGAACGACACGCTTTGCCTACGACAAGGGTGACCGGCTGGCATCTGTGACCGATCCCCGCGGCCTGGTAACGACCTACCAGACCGATGGATTTGGACAGCTATGGACGCAGACCAGTCCGGACACGGGTCGCACAGACCACGAGTACAACGCGGCGGGCCAGCGCATTGCGACGGTTCTGAACGACGGCAGCACCGTCGGTTACGGGTACGACGGGCTGGGCCGCTTGACCAGCCAGAATGCTGAGGGGCAGCAGCAGACCTATACGTACGACAACTGCGTGAACGGCAAGGGGCGTCTGTGTGCCCATTCGGCTCCAGGTGCAAGCGCGCGCTTCACGTACAACGCCGCAGGACAGCTGGTAAGCCGGACTGACCAGCTTTCGCAGGCGAACACCCTGAGTGAGGGAACTGTCAGCTACACCTATGACAGTATCGGGAGGAACAGCACCGTCACCTATCCCGATGGCACGCTCGCGAAGTACGTCTACAACAGTAGAGGCTTTCCGCAGTCCATGACCCTTACCAAGGGCACGGTGACGCAACAGATTATTGGATCCAGCGTCTACTCGGCCCTGGGAGCGCGGCAACGCATGCCCTTTGGCAACGGCCTGGCGCGCAGCTACGCGTTCGATCAGGGCGGCCGCCTGGAGGCCCAGGCGGTGCGGAATCAGCAGACCACCGCTCTCAGCCGCACGTCATACCGCTACAACGGCGACAACGAGATCATCAAGATCAACGACGATGTGACGAGCAACCTCAGCCAGGTCCTGGGCTATGACGCACTGGGACGCCTGAGTACGCTGACACGAGCTGGCATTGCCTATACGCTTTCCCATGACGCGGGTGGGAACTACACCGCGCTCAACGCAAAAACAGAGGCAACCCGCTACGTCATCGACGCAAGCAGCAACCGGATGCTGCAGTTCATCAACCAGGATGGCACCCGTACGTATCAGTACGATGCGCTCGGCAACAGGATCAGCGAAACATCGGGCAGCCGCATCTCGACGTTCACCTACGGCCCGTTCAACCGGATGATTCAAAGCAACGTAGGCGGGCAACGAACGGACTATCTGCTCAATGCCCAGGGGCAGCGCGTGGGCAAGAGCAGCGCGAGCTCGACCAGTCGCTACTTCTATGCAGGTCAGAACCAGCTTCTGGCCGAACAGACCGGAAACACCTGGACGAACTACCTGTGGTTCGGTGGTGAGCTGGTTGGCATCGACAGGAACGGGTCGGTGAACTTCGTTCACAACGACCATCTGGGGCGGCCGGAATATGCGACCAACAAGGCGCAGCAGGTGGTGTGGAAGGCATACAACTATGCGTACGGTCGCAGCGTCCTGAAGGACGATATCGGTGGGCTCAACATTGGTTTCCCGGGGCAGTACTACGACAGTGAGAGTGGGCTCTGGTACAACGGATTCCGTGACTATGACGCGAGCGCCGGGCGCTATGTGCAGAGCGATCCGATTGGGTTGGCGGGTGGGGCCAATACCTACGCCTATGCCAATGGCAACCCAGTAAGCCTTGTCGACCCATTGGGGCTGGAATGGGTAACCATCGGATATGACTATCACGCTGTATCAAACTATGGCACATGGTGGCTGAATCGCCTGAACGACAGAGTCTCGCATGGAATGGAATCAAACATTCCGGGATCCAATCCCAATGAGTTTTTGAATACAAAGAGGGACGTCATTCAGGAGTGGAAGATTGATTGTCCTGAAGGTGAGAAGAAAAGCGGTGAGCGCCGTCGCGAGATAAGGGAAGGGACGCAGCGTAGAATCACGCAAAAATTCGTTTATGGCCCGGATAGCTGGGCAGTTGGTGGCTACTCCTACCATTGGAAACCAGGCGTGCCAAATCAAACCAACATGACTATCGTGGAGCTTATGCAAAAATCCGGAGTGGGGCCATGAGGGCTGAAGGCACGAGCAAGTCTAGTACTACGATTTGGCTGATGTTATGGGGCTGGATGGATATCATTGGTTTGGCATCTATGGTGGGAGCAAACGTCTACCAGGGGCGGGTTCCATTTCTTTCGGACATATCGGATGCGATCAAAGCGCAGCAAATGTATGGAAGCGCATTTCCAGTCATTGTTTCTGCGGTGAGCGTAGCTCTACTGGCTTCTTTTGTTGCGTCCGGATACCTGTTGATCAAGGGGAGGAATGCAGGGCGACACCTCGCTTTTATTCAATCTCCATTTAGAATTCTTCTGTTCATGCCGTCGCTATTTTTTCTGGAGTACACGGGCGCTTTCAAACAGCACTCGTGGGCCCTAGTTGCAGCCCTGGTGCTCACAGAGCTTGCAAAGCTATGGTCGATCAGGCGCCGTCCAGCCTCTGACTAGCTGGATGGCGAATGAGAAGTATGGGGTTGCTGATGCCGGGCTCCGCAGTCTCACATGTTGCCTGGTATTTGCGATTTTCCATAAATAAGTCCCACGCAATTAATTCCATCAGGTCAGGAGAAGGTCGCTCGGCCGTTATCGAACTACTCGGTACCTGGATATGCAAGTGCTGTTGCAGAAGCTGCTCCCACGGTATGCGAGCGAGTTCTGCAGCGGTACTTGGAAGGAGCGCCTGTGGGTTGAGTTCATCACTCAGCATCGTCCACAGCAGAACGGGATGGTCGAACGGGTTATTCGGGCACTCAAGGAGCAGTGCGCGCGGCGACATCGCTTCGAGGGCCATATCCGCGACCTACGGCTAATCGCCGGTCGAATTGTCTTCTGCAACCAGCAGTGACCTCATCAGGCCCTCCACATGATGACCCCAGATGCGGCCCATGCTACTGCGTTAACTGCATGGAGAAAAAATGAGCAATTTGCTATTCAGCGCTCTCATCAATCTGCTGGGATTCGTTGGTCTTGGCGCAGTAGGTATTCTCCCGCTCCGTTCATGGCTGGAGCTGGAGGCTAGCCATGAAACGGAGCTAGGCGACTAGGAATCGAGCGATCTTTTTATCGATGCTGGCTGTTACCAGCGCAGCCCTCTGGAGTGCGCTGCAGATCCTGCGACATCTCTTCAACTGCCTCACCGGGGAATACTGTGGTCCAAACGTCGGAAGCGGATGGAGCTATCTGGCGACACTGGGGGCAATCTACGCACTGTTCGAGATGTTGGTCCTGACAACGCACGCAACGCTCAGAAGCAGGGGCTGACTTGTCGGTTTGTACTTTCGGTCTACCTCGATTTTTCGGAAAGACAAAAGCTGCCGATGCAAGCGGGATGGACCAGATGAGACCCCGATCGCGGTGACAATAGGGTGCATTCATGGAAGCTGCGACCACCAGCTATGGAAGAAACATCAATCAGGATCTGGAAGAAAAATGTGAATAATGCCAAGTTTGTAAAGATCTTTCTTTTGACGGCGAGGGCTACAAGTGTCGGCGCCTTGGTCTATTTCTACAGTAGGGCGTCGTCGCTCTACCGTCTTGTCAGAGAGTGCCTTGATCATGTGGAGGACGTTCCTGCGTTTGAAGCCTGCAAGCGTCATCCGGACTCAATTCAGTTTGAGCTCATTGGCATGACGGTGGCGTTCTTCGCGATTCTTGCGCTGACAAACTGCAAGATTCTATCTGCGGAAAAGTAAGGGAAAACAGAGTCATCTCCGATCTCGGAAAGAGACGGCAGTTGGGGAAGTGGATGGTAAAGACCAAATCGTTTTTCCGGTCGCTGCTGTACGTGGCGGTGGCTGTCCTGATAGGTGCGACCTACCTCTCAATGGGCCGTTCGATAGGAGGCGGAGATTGGAATGGGAAGCCAACGGAAGCAGAGTTGCGCGGGGCTGCCAGGACGTTCGTGCTGCCTTCTGGATTCCCTCCGACTGATGTCCAGATGCTGCAGAAGGTCACCTTCCTGGCGGTGGTCTTCGACGCTGAGCTCGAATCTGATCCAGAGCAGGTCGCTGCCTTCTTCTTGAAGCAGGCAGCAGAGAACAAGTGGCAAGTGAAAATGGACAGACAGCAGACCGACTACCGCCTGATGGTGTTCTGCGATGGCCGCTTGGCACGCTCGGTGGAGCTGACCGTCAGGGGGCGGATCGTCAAGCTGTATGGCGGGATCTACTGGGAGTCGAACAGGAACAGCGACATGTATTGCTCGACGGCTCTCCAGTAGGCAATGGCAGAATCACAGACCTGCCAGAACATATTCGGGGCTGTCCGTGACGTCTCACCCAGTACCGAACTACTTCTGCGCGCTTCTGCAATCAAAGCAGCACACAACAATTCTGGCGCATTGGCGGCTGCGGCTGTAGTGGGAGAGGAGATATGCAATTGAAATCCCCATTCAAATTTTCATGCCCCAGTTGTGGTGCTCCGAGGCAGGGCTTTCCGCTTCGCCGTTCGATCGAGAAGAAGGTAAGGACCGAATGCAGTAGCTGCGGAACCGAAATCGTTTCGGAGCTGGGCCACGTTAGATATGCAATCTGCTACGTAATCGCTTTGGTTTCTGTGGCGCCCATTGGTATTGTCCTTGTTGCGGGAATTTTGACCGCACAGTGGCTATGGGTAGCTGCAGCACTCATCCTTGCCAGCCTCATTTGGACTCCGACCATGCTTTTCCATTCGCGGAACGCTAAAGTGCCCATCGCCGACGGGCGACCGGAGCGATATGGGCGAACGCACACGCCAAGCACGTAGCTCCGAAAAGCTCCGTAAAAGTGCCGGGCTTCTTCTTAGCCGTTGCAGCTGCTGTCGTCGGAATCCACGCCGGCTGATGTTGTCCTCGCCGGGCCGTTGCGGCCACGCTGCGCCCTCATGTTGCGCGTTGTCGAAGGTCCCTCCTTGCGCTCTGGACATGAACTCGGCATTCGACCTAGAAGTGAAGGCCCAATGCCCAAACGCCGAAGTGGTCTACGACGCCACAGTTGGAATCCGGAGATGTCTGGCTTTCCTCTGGTCTAGGAGGGGGAGCCTGCGGTGGACCTCATTGGGACGTTCAGTCCCCCAATGAGGACTACATCTATCCTGTGGAAGAAGGCGCTGATTAAATGCTGAAGCTGGAAATTGAATCTTTGAGGTTCTATTCACGCCTGGACGAGGATGCATTCTTCTCCAGGTTGAACCAGATTTCAGGCGTGGTGTCTGTTGAAGGATTCCTCAGGACGATCAACGTCTTTGTTGATCCATCGGCTGTGGATGAGGACGGCATGAGGGAGCTGATCTCGCTGTTCCAACGCTATGGAATAGACATGCGCCAGCTGCGGGAACTGGAGGCTAAAGAGTTCAGCTCATGGATGCGGAGCAGATCCGCCTACTGGTTCAAGTCAATGTATCCGGACCAATGAGCGTTTGAGATGAGGATCTTCCCTTGGCTCGGTATCGCGCTCCTGTGAATGGTTCCATTGGACGTCATATGGTGTTCTGCGATGGCCGCTTGGCACGCTCGGTGGAGCTGACCGTCAGGGGGCGGATCGTCAAGCTGTATAGCAGGATCTACTGGGAGTCGAACAGGAACAGCGACATGTATTGCTCGACGGCTCTCCGGACGGTGCGATCAGCGCCTGTGGATAACGGCCTAGACGCGCTTCTGGCCGAACAGACAGGCAGCACCTGGACGAACTACCTGTGGTTCGGTGGTGAACTGGTTGGCATCGACAGGAGCGGGTCGGTGAACTTCGTTCACAACGACCATCTGGGGCGGCCGGCGTATGCGACCAACGCCTCGCAGCAGGTGGTATGGAAGGCATACAACTATACGTACGCTCGCAGCGTCCTGAAGGACGACATCGGTGGGCTCAACATTGGTTTCCCGGGGCAGTACTACGACGGCGAGAGTGGGCTGTGGTACAACGGATTCCGTGACTATGACGCGAGCGCTGGGCGTTATGTGCAGAGCGATCCGATTGGGTTGGCGGGTGGGATCAATACGTATGCCTATGTCGGAGGGAATCCGGTTAGCCGAATTGATCCATTCGGGTTAACGCAATGCGATATCGATGCTGCATTTGCCCTCGCAAAGACGATGAATCCAGATATCAAGTTTGGAGCCGGTGCGCCAAAGGCCGATATACCGCGCGGCGGCGTTGAGGGGGAGGCACAACTGCGGGGAGGTGACGGATATATTCACCTCAACGAAAGGTACTTGGATGTGCTTGATTGGAGTGGTGTCTATAATTTGCTTGACACGATAATTCATGAAGGGCTGCACTTCACTCGCCCGATAGGGTTGCAAGAGAAGTCGAACAGCTACGATCATCGATATATTAGCCCTGAGGCAACTCGGCGAGCACGTGAGCAAGTCTACGATTTCAACAAAGGGCGGAAGTCGCAGTGCGGGTGTGACCAATGATCTTGCTGGCTAGAATCCTGTTGCTAGTTCTTCTTGTTGCATCCTGCACAACTCAAGGGGGCGTCAGGGCGAGTGAGAGTCACGAGTGCATCATCGTTGATGATGCAGAAATTGTGACGTTATCTCTTGATGGGTTGAACGAGTTCGAATCGAATTTGTGGGCTGCGAATTCCGGTCACCAGCTCCGATCCGGCTCAAGCTCTGTTCTATCCTTGAGAATCTTCTCCGAAAGGGAAGGCGTTGCTGATTCGCAGTATTTCACGAAAATAACGGGTTACCCGAGTAGTGCCGACGCTCTAGGGATGAAGAAGCTTCGCTTGGAAAATGGACATTTTTCGAGTGGATGGTCTGGATTTGCGTACAAAGCTGACTCCTGGACTTCCGACGAAATTTCCGTTGACATAAATCCATTGCCTGGCCGCGAAGGTGTCGTGGAAGTTACGGGTATGATTGGCGCGGCAAATTCCTATAGACGAGAGAAGAAGGAATTTGATCTTCATTTCACCTGCAAGCTAGCCAAGCGCACGTTGACAGAACTGAGTCCATGGCAAGGCGGCGCTGGTGATATCTGGCGCTTTTTTTATCCGTAGGCAAGGTCGGGTAGCTGATTGGCCGGGTAGGCTCAATGCCCATCTTGCGACACACCTCGCTAACCGCCATGCACAGCTCGACCTGCTTGAGCGCGTACGCAATCTGCTCCTCGGTGAAACGGCACTTCTTCATCGCCTGATTCCTCGTGATCCACGGGGCCCATGCGGGGCGAAGTCTCTACTTTACGGTGGCCCTGTTTTCTGGGGGGGGGTCAAACTTCAACTCAGTCACAGGTCTGACTAAAGGAATCCGGAACATGCTACGAGGAAATGCTAAGTTGTCGGACGCGAACGAAGTCGCAAAAGGGATAAAAGATAACGTAACGGACCCTGCATCGCCCTGCGATTGTGGAAAGTAAAAATTATGAAAACACTTTTCTGGCTTGGCATGGCATTTCTATTGATGCTTCCGGTGAACTTCCTCGTGGTGACTATTGGCAGAATTCTGTCAGGCGAGGCCTGGGGAGAGAAGGACATGGTAGGTCTTGGCATGGCGATATTCGGAGTAGCGGCGGCCGTCATTCTGTATAGACGGCGCTCGCTCGGAAGCTCTCGACGACAAGGCAATCGTTGACGCTGATGTCAGTCGTCCGCTGTGTCGCCTTTTCCTTACGCCGCGTACCGGATGTATTGCTCGACGGCTCTCCAGCAGGCGCTGGCAGGACCACCGACCTGCCAGAACCTATCCGGCGATGTCCGTGATGCCTCACCCACCCCCAAACAACTTCTGCGCACTCTGGAACAGGATCCAGCTCGTCGCGATGAACTTGTCGCCGCCCTGCGGCCGATTGCCGCGATGGGTGTGGGTGAAGGCGGTCGGGGCGATCAGCAGGCTGCCGGTACGCGGTGCGATCTTGCGGCCCTGGAACAGGAACTCGGTTTCGCCTTCGTCGAATCCATCGTTGAGGTACAGCGTCCACAGTACATGCCGGTGCAGCGTTTCGGCCTGCGCATCCTTCGGGTACAGCTCGCAGTGCCAGTACGGGTAACCGCCTTCGCCTGCGGCATACCACTGCAGGTTGATAGCGCCCGGGCGCAGGCAGGTGCGCGCCAGGTCGGCCAGCTGCTGCTCCGGCATGTCGGGGAAGTCCTCGGCCGACAGGCGTCGCGGCTGACCGTCGCTGTCCTGGATCTGCAACATCAACGGTGCGATCAGCGCCTGTGGATAACGGCGTAGATAAGTCAGCAGGCCCTTGAACACGGCCTGCTGCAGCTGTACGTCGACGTCCTGCCAGCCCTCCAGGCCACTGATGCGCAGGTCCTTGCTGTGCTTGAGTTCCGGGAACACGCCGCTGCCGACGGCACCTGGCATCAGGCCGCGGGTGGCACGCAGGCGCTCGACGATGGCAGCACAGACCTCCGTGGGCACCGCGTTGTGGATGACTTCGATGAAATCGACCGGGCCCTGCTCGTGCATGCGTGCATTCCTTCGGCGGCAAGGGCTTGATGGTGCCGTTTGCCGCCGTCGGTGTCACCCCACGGTCATGTCATCGAACTGCCATGAGCGTGGCCGCAGCGCGCCGCTCAGGCCTGTGCGGCGTCGTGCTGGTGGTGGTAGCGCACCGCCTCGGCCACTTCCTCGCGCGAGCCGAGAAACACCGGCACGCGCTGGTGCAGCTGGTCGGGCTGGATGTCGAGGATGCGCTCGCGGCCGGTCCAGGCGGCACCGCCGGCCTGCTCGACCAGCAGGCCCATCGGGTTGGCTTCGTACATCAGGCGCAGCTTGCCGGCCTTGGACGGATCCTTCCGGTCCCACGGATAGATGAAGATGCCACCGCGCGTCAGGATGCGATGCACATCGGCCACCATGCTGGCGATCCAGCGCATGTTGAAGTTCTTGCCACGCGCACCTTCCTTGCCGGCCAGCAGATCGCCGACATAGGCCTGCATCGGTGCTTCCCAGTGGCGCTGGTTGGACATGTTGATGGCGAATTCCTGGGTGGCCGCCGGAATCTGCATGTTCTCGGTGGTCAGCACGAACTCGCCCTTCTCGCGATCCAGGGTGAAGGCATGCGTTCCGTGGCCCACGGTGAGCACCAGCTGGGTGCTCGGCCCGTAGATGCAGTAGCCGGCCGCGATCTGCTTGCTGCCCGGCTGCAGGAACGCGTCATCGCCCGGCAGTTCGACGTTGGTCGGGCAGCGCAGCACCGAGAAGATGGTGCCGACGGAGACGTTGACGTCGATGTTGGAGCTGCCATCGAGGGGATCGAACAGCAGCAGGAAATCGCCACGCGGGTAGATGTCCGGCACCGGCTGGCTGTGGTCCATTTCCTCCGAGGCGCAGGCGGCGAGGTGGCCACCCCAGGCGTTGGCTTCGAGCAGGATCTCGTTGCTGATGACATCCAGCTTCTTCTGCGCCTCGCCCTGCACGTTGCCGGTACCGGCGTCGCCGAGCACGCCGCCGAGGGCGCCCTTGCTGACGGCGATGGAGATGCTGGTGCAGGCGCGGGCGACGACCGCGATCAGCTGACGCAGGTCGGCATTGATGCGGCCGGCGTGCTGTTCCTGGATCAGGAAGCGGGTCAACGAGGTACGGGACATGGGCGGACAGGTCTCGGCAGCGGGAAAACGCCTATTGTCGCCCGTCTGGCCGCTGCGTGCGTGAGCGCGGGAAGGCGTAATCGTTTCCAGATGCGTTGCGCGCGTGGCCATCCTGCATCGCCTCCCCTTCCCACGCGCTTCAGGGTTCGCCGCGAGCGCGGAGGGTGTGGCAAAGGCAAAGCAGGTGCAAAAACAAAGGCGCCTTCCGGCGCCTTTGTCTTCAAGCCACTGGAGCGTGGGTTCAGCCCTTGGCCACGGTGGCCACGGCCTTGGCGACATACTCCAGGTTGTTCTGGTTCAGCGCAGCCACGCAGATGCGGCCAGTACCGACGGCGTAGATGCCGAACTCGTCGCGCAGGCGCTCGACCTGCTCGCGGCTCAGGCCGGAGTAGGAGAACATGCCCGCCTGCTCGTTGATGAAACCGAACTGCGGGGCGCCGGCGGCCGCCAGCTTCTCGACCAGGCCCTGACGCAGCGCGTGGATGCGTTCGCGCATCTCGGTCAGCTCCTGCTCCCACATCGCACGCAGTTCCGGGTTGGTCAGTACACCGGCCACCAGCGCTGCACCGTGGGTGGAGGGGCTGGAGTAGATGGTGCGGATCACGCGCTTGACCTGCGACTGCACGGCCTTGGCGTCGGCGGCGGTCGGCGCCACCATCGACAGTGCACCCACGCGCTCGCCATACAGCGAGAACGACTTGGAGTACGAGTTGGCGACGATGAAGCTGTCGATGCCGGCTTCGGCGATGATGCGCACGGCGGCGCCATCCTGCTCGATGCCCTTGTCGAAGCCCTGGTAGGCCATGTCGATGAAGGGGAACAGCTGGCGGTCCTTGAGCAGCTGCGCGACCTGCGTCCACTGCGTGACCGTGAGGTCGGCACCGGTCGGGTTGTGGCAGCAGGCGTGCAGCAGCACCACGCTGCCCGGCTGCAGCTTCTGCAGGTCGGCCAGCATGCCGTCGAAGTCGACACCGTGGGTCGCGGGATCGAAATAGGTGTAATCCACTACCTCGAAGCCGGCGGCACTGAACACCGCGCGGTGGTTTTCCCAGCTCGGGTTGCTCAGCGCGACGGTGGCGTGCGGCAGCAGCTTCTTGAGCACGTCGGCGCCGACGCGCAGCGCACCGCTGCCACCGACGGTCTGTGCGGTGGTGACGCGGCCTGCGGCCAGCAGCGGCGAATCCTTGCCGAACACCAGCTCACGCGTCGCCTGCGTGTACGCCGGAAGGCCGTCGATCGGCAGGTAGCCGCGCGGTTTGGCTTCGGCGGCGAGCTGCTGCTCGATCTGCTTGACGGCGCGCAGCAGCGGAATGCGGCCGCTCTCGTCGTAGTAGATGCCCACACCCAGGTTGACCTTGGTCGGGCGGCTGTCGGCGTTGTATGCCTCGGTCAGGCCCAGGATCGGGTCGCCTGGGACCAGTTCCACGTTTGCAAAGAAGGACACGGCGGTACTCGTTCGGTAGACGGAAAGGGGGAGGAATTGCGCCACGCGGCTTGCGGCATTTCGGCCGAAAACGGCCCATCGTAACAAAGCCTGCCGGGGCTGGCCGCCACCATCGTCATCCGCGGCCCCGTACCATGGCGTGCGTTGCCGACCGATCCATCAAGCTGAATCATGAATCCTCCCGCACGCCGCAATCGCCTGCCCCTGTCTGCCCTGCTGCTGTCGCCGCTGGTCGCGATGGCGGAGCCGTCCACGACCGCCCTGCCCCCGGTGCAGGTGCAGGCAGCCCGTGTGCAGGGGATCGATCCGTTCGCCCTGCCCGCCAGCCAGGACACGGTCTGGATCGATGCTGACCGCGCCGGCACCGGGGCGCAGCTGTCCGAAGCATTGGGCGGGGTGCCGGGCCTGCTGGCCCGCGACCGGCAGAACTTCGCGCAGGACACCCAGCTGTCGATCCGGGGCTTTGGCGCCCGCTCGACGTTCGGCGTGCGCGGGGTACGCGTGCTGATCGACGGTGTGCCGGCGACCATGCCCGATGGGCAGGGCCAGCTGTCGCACGCCAGCCTGCTGGGTGCCGAACGCGTGGAGGTGCTGCGTGGACCCTTCTCGGCGCTGTACGGCAATTCCTCCGGTGGCGTGCTGCAGGTGTGGAGCGCGCAGGGCCGGGCGGGCGACCCGTGGCGGCTGCGGCTCAGCGCGGGCGCGGACACGACCCTGAGCGTGGGTGCGCAGCTGCGCGGCGCGGGTCAAGTGCTGGACTACAACATCGCGGCCAACCACTTCAGTACCGATGGCTGGCGCGACCACAGCCGTGCCCGGCGCGAATCGCTCAACGCCCGCGTCGGCGGCGAACTGGCAGGCGGGCGGCTGGAGCTGCTGCTCAACGCGCTGGATGCGCCCGATGCGCAGGATCCGCTGGGTCTGACCCGCGCGCAGGTCGCGGCCGACCCGCGCCAGGCCACCGCCGTCGCTCATCAGTACAACACCCGCAAATCAGTGCGCCAGCAGCAGGCCGGCCTGCGCTGGAGCCGCGAGGCCGGCGCGCAGCGGTGGCAGCTGATGGGCTATGCCGGCCAGCGCTCGGTCACCCAGTATCTGGCGATCCCGCCGACGGCCCAGGCCAACCCGTTGCATGCCGGCGGTGTGATCGACCTGGACAGTGGCTATGGCGGCCTGGACGCGCGCTGGAGCTGGCAGGGCGAGGTGGCCGACCGACCGCTGGACCTAGTCGCCGGGGTCAGCGCGGACCGCCAGCGCCAGCAGCGCACCGGCTACGAGAACTTCGTCGGCAGCGCACTGGACGTGCGCGGGCGCCTGCGCCGCGACCAGATCGACATCGTGCAGAACGTGGACCAGTTCGCCCAGGCCTGGTGGCAGTGGAGTCCGCGCTGGTCGCTGCTGGCCGGCGTGCGGCACAGTGCCGTGCGCTTCGAATCGGACGACCGCTACATCACCGACCGCAATCCGGACGACAGCGGCCACCGCCGCTACCGGGCCACCACACCCGTGGCCGGGATCAGCTTTGAAGCCCACCCGCAGTGGCGCCTGCATGCCGCCGTGGGCCGTGGCTTCGAGACACCGACCTTCAATGAACTGGGCTATCGCGCCGACGGCCAGGCCGGGCTGGCGCTGGATCTGGCGGCGGCGCGCAGCCGCACGCTGGAGATCGGCAGCAAATGGCATGCACAGGATGGAATGCAGCTGGATGCAAGCCTGTTCCGCGCAGATACCGACGACGAGCTGGCCGTTGCCAGCAATATCGGTGGCCGCAGCACCTACCGCAACATCGGCCGTACACGGCGCCAGGGCATCGAACTGCAGTACCGGCAGCCGCTGGCCGAGCAGCTGGAACTGCAGTTGGCCTGGACCTGGCTGCAGGCACAGGTGCGGTCGCCGTATCTGACCTGTGCCGGCAGTGGCTGCCGTGTGCCCGATACCCGCGTGGATGCCGGCAGCCGCCTGCCAGGTGTTCCGCGCCAGCAGGCCTTTGCCCGCCTGCAGTGGACCCCCGCGGACTGGCAGTGGGCGGTGGAAGCCACCGCGAGCAGCGATACCGTGGTGAACGACCTGGCCGACGAACGCGCGCCGGGTTACGCCCTGCTGCATCTGGAAGGGGGCCGCCAGTGGCGGCTGCCCGGAGGCGAGCTGCGTGCCTTCGCCCGGCTGGAGAACGTGCTTGACCAGGCCTACATCGGCTCGGTCATCGTCAACGATGGCAATGGCCGCTACTACGAGCCCGGCCCGGGCCGCCGTGCCAGTGTCGGCCTGCAGTGGTCATGGCGCTGACCTGACCGGCGGCGCCTGCGGGCCGTCAGTCGGGCGCCTTGGCCGGCACGAACGGTGAGGTCGGGTCGCTGGCCGGGAACGTTTCCTCCAGCGCCTCGTCCTGGTTGTCGCTGGCGTGCTGCTTGCGTTCGCGTCGCTTGAGCGGGCTCTCCTGCCCTCCCCGATGGCGGTCGCCGCCGTCCTTGCGGTCCAGCGCGGCCTGTTCAGCCTCGCGCTTCACCGGCAGATGCTCGCCGGACTGTGCGGCGTCGAAGAAGGGCGCGCCCGTGCCACGGAAGTCGGCATCATCGTTGTCGTGCTTGCCGCGCTGCTCGCCGGGAATTGGCGCACGGTTCTCGCGGAGCGGGTCTCGGGAGGTCTCTCGGCTCATGATCAGGTACCTGGGCATGGGGAGGACCACTACACCTCCACCGAGGTAAAGGCACCGCGAACCCTGCGTCATGAACATCTCTGTCACGGCTGGATAACGCTGCCGCCGGTACTCCTGCCCACCCGACCCGCTGCAGGAGCCGGTCATGCCCCGCCTGGAACGCCCCGCCCCGTCCGTGTTCAACGCCCTGCTCGATCCGCTCGGCCAGCGCACCGCGCAGCGCCGGACGCGTCGCCACGAAGATCCGCAGGCCGTGGCCCAGGATTACCTCCAGTACATGCTCAGCGATTACGAGGAACGCCGTGGTCACGGTCATCGCAACTGGCGTGACCTGTGCCCGGTGTATGCCTTCGCACTGACCACACATGCGGCGGACTGGCCGCGTGGGGATGCGGCCGATACCTGCGAGGAGCTGGCCGAGCATTGGGAACAGATGCGAGGGCAGTCGCGGCTGGGCTGGTCGCAGGCGCGGCCGGTGGTGGAAGACGCATGGCGCGCGCTGGATCATATTCCGGCAGCGGCGGTAAGACCCCTGCTGCAGTGACCTGGCCGGGATGCTGCGCGCCGACCCGGCGTGCACGGCATCGACACGGGTGGTTTACACCCGGCACCGGAAGCTGACGGTCCTGCTCAAGCACAGGTGCGCGCATGGCCCGCCCGATCTGGACCGGAACACTCTCCTTCGGCCTGCTCAACGTGCCGGTGTCGCTGATGTCCGGCGAACGCAAGGTCGATCTGCAGTTCCGCATGCTCGATTCGCGCGACCGCAAACCGATCCGCTTCGAACGGGTCAACGCCGATACCGGTGAGGAAGTTCCGTGGAAGGACATCGTCAAAGCCTACGAGTACGACAAGGGCAGTTATGTCGTGCTGGAGGAAGGCGACATCCGATCAGCGGCGCCCGAAAGCCATGAGACCGTGGAGGTGGAGACCTTCGTGGACGCGGCGCAGATCGATCCGCGCTACTACGAAAAGCCCTATCTGCTGGTGCCGGGCAAGAAGGCCGAGAAGGGCTATGTACTGCTGCGCGAGACGCTGCGCAGCACCGGCAAGGTCGGCATTGCACGGGTGGTCGTGCGTACCCGCGAGTATCTTTGCGCGGTGATGCCGCACGAGCACGCCCTGGTGCTGATGATCCTCCGCTATCCGCAGGAGCTTGTCGATCCGGAGGACCTCAAGCTGCCCACCGGCACCCTGTCCGAGTACCGCATCACCGGCAAGGAAACGGCGATGGCCGAGCAGCTGATCGAGTCGATGGCTGGCGACTGGGATCCGTCGCAGTATCACGACGAGTTCCGCGAGCGCCTGCAGCAGGTGCTCAACAAACGGATCAAGGCCAAGGGGGGCACCACCCGGGTGGACGAAGAGCCTGCACCGCGCGAGGACGCCACCACCAACGTGGTCGATTTCATGGCCCTGTTGCAGAAGAGCCTGGATGCGAACAAGCGAACCCCCGCGAGCAAGACGACCGTGCGCAAGGCGCCGGCGAAGAAGGCGGCCGGCAAGACAGGCAGGAAGACCGCGAAGAAGGCAGCGAAGAAGGCCGCGCCACGGCGCAAGGCAGGGTGATCCATGTCGCTGCATCAGTACCGGCGCAAGCGTCGGCTCGGCGGCGGCAACGGGCAGACGCCGGAACCGGACGACCAGCCGGCGCCGGGTGATCCGAAGCGGCGGCCGATCTTCGTCATCCAGCTGCACCACGCCAGTTCGCGCCATTTCGATTTCCGCCTCGAAATGGACGGCGTGCTCAAGAGCTGGGCGGTGCCCAAAGGGCCATCGCTGCGCGTTGGCGAGAAGCGGCTGGCGGTGGAAGTGGAAGATCATCCCCTGTCCTATGCCGGCTTCCAGGGCGATATTCCCGAGGGCCACTACGGTGCCGGTCACGTGGAGGTCTTCGACCACGGCACCTGGGCATGCGCGGGTGATCCACTGCAGGCGCTGGCAGCGGGCAAGATCGATTTCGTCCTGCATGGCCAGCGGCTGGCCGGGGGATGGAAACTGGTGCGGACCGCGATGAAGGGACGCCAGGTGCAGTGGCTGTTGATCAAGCGCGAGGACAGCGAGGCCCGCGACGCAGAGGCCGACGACCTGCTGCACGCGCCATTGCGTGAACACCCCGGGAGCGCGAAGAAGATGACGGACAGGAAGACACGCAAGGCGGAGTCGCGCTGGCACGCGCGCGCGCTGAAACTGCAGGGCGCCCGCGACCGCCCGTATCCGCGTGCATTCAAACCACAACTGACCGACCACCGCGATGCCGCGCCCGATGGCGATCGCTGGCTGCACGAGATCAAGTGGGATGGCTATCGCCTGCTGGCCGATCTGCACGGCGGTGAAGTGAAGCTCCGCTCGCGCAACGGGCTGGACTGGACCGGGGACTTCCCTGAAGTCGTGCAGGCCGTGCAGGCGCTGCCGGTTGATGACGCGCGCCTGGACGGTGAACTGGTAGTGCTCGACGAGAAGGGGCGCAGCGATTTCGCCGCCCTGCAGCGGGTCATCGATGGCAGCTCGAAGATGCCGCTACGCTACCTTCTCTTCGACCTGCCCGGCGTGGCGGGAGTGGACATCAGCGCGGCACCGCTGCTTGAGCGCAAGACGCTGCTCAAGGCGTTGATCGGCGACGCGCCCGGAACGCTGGCGTTCAGCGATCACGTCCTCGGCCATGGGCCGCAGGTCTTCGCCGCCAGTGGTAAGGCCGGGTATGAGGGCATCGTCAGCAAGCAGGTGGACGCGCCCTACGTCAACGTGCGTGCGCGCAGCTGGGTGAAGGTCAAGCATGAGGACACCGATGAGTTCCTGATCGTCGGCCATACCGCGCCGAAGGGCTCGCGCGTGGGGTTCGGATCGCTGCTGCTGGCAACTCCCGACAAGGACGGCCTGCGCTACGTGGGTCGCGTCGGCACCGGCTTCGACGATGACAGCCTGCGCGCGCTGGCGCGGACGCTGAAGCCGTTGGCGGTGGAGGACGCTGCGGTGGCGCTGCCCGCCCACGTCCCGTTCCGCGCCGCCAGCGTGCACTGGGTGAAGCCAGTGAGGGTGGCGGAAGTGGCCTTCCGTGGCTGGGGCAAGGAGGGGCTGCTGCGACAGGCCAGCTTCAAGCGGCTGCGCAGCGACAAGAGCGGCGAGGATCTGGCGATGCCTGCAAAGACCACGAGCAGCGACGACGCGGTTGCCATCAGTCACCCTGAGCGTGTGGTCTTCGCGAAGAAGAAGATCCGCAAGGGCGACGTGGCCGACTACTACCGGCAGATGGCGCGCTGGATCCTGCCCGGGATCGTGGGCAGGCCCCTTTCGCTGCTGCGCTGCCCTGATGGCGCGGGCAAGGCCTGCTTCTTCCAGAAGCACCACGGCCCGGGCCTGGGCGACGCCGTGCATGCGGTCCCCCTGCAGCAGAAGAGCGGTCGCGAGGACTACGTCTACATCGACGATGTACGCGGCCTGCTGCAGCTGGTGCAGATGAACACGCTCGAGCTGCATCCCTGGGGCGCCACGGTTGCCGATCCCGAACATCCAGACCGGCTGGTATTCGATCTGGACCCCGGTGAGGGCGTCGGCTGGAACGAGGTCAAGGCCGGCGCGCGCGACGTGCGCGACCGGTTGCAGGAGATCGGCCTGCGCAGTTTCGTGCGGCTGTCCGGCGGCAAGGGCGTGCATGTGGTGGTCCCCCTGCAGCCCGCCGCCGACTGGGAACAGGCCAAGGCATTCTGCGAGGCCTTCGCGCAGGCGATGGCACAGCAGGCGCCCGAACGCTATGTGGCAACGATGAGCAAGGCCAAGCGCGGCGGTGTGATCTTCATCGATTGGTTGCGCAATACGCGTGGCGCGACCAGCGTCTGCTCCTGGTCGCTGCGCGCCCGCGAAAGTGCGGGCGTGGCGGTGCCGCTGCGCTGGGAAGAGCTTGCGCGGATCAAGGCGGCCGACGCCTTCCCGCTCGACAAGGCGCTGGCACGGGCCAAGCGCCTGAAGGCCGATCCGTGGCAGGGCATCGATGCGGTGAAGCAGACCCTGCCGTCGCTCGATCTGTAGGGCCGGGGCATTGGCCACGGCCCTGCAGCGGCGGGCTCAGAAGTCCGCGCGGATGCCGAAGGTGATGCGACGGCCGGAGAACTCGTACTGGGTCGGGAAGGCCTTGTCGATGGTGTAGCCGGTGGTCTTCTCGTCGAGCAGATTGATCGCCTCCAGGTTCAGCTTCCAGGTGTCGGTGAGGCGGAACCCGATAGAGGCATCGAGCTGGCCATAGGCATCGCGGTAAACCGGATACATGTTCAGATGGATGTACTCGACGTACTTGTCCTTGTAGTTGTACGAGGCGCGCGCGCTGAAGCGGTCGTTCTCGTAGTACAGGGTGAGGTTGTACGCCTTCTCGGCCAGGCCTTCCGGCGGCGTCGGGATGTCCAGGTCGGACGCACCGGTGAGTGAGTTGTCCAGCTGGGTGTAGTTGGCATTGATGCCCCAGCCCTCCAGTGCCGGGTGCAGCATCGACAGCGGCAGCTGCGCGACCAACTCCACGCCGGTGACCTTGTAGGAACCGTCGGCGTTGACCGGCTGGTAGACCTCGAAGTCGTAGTAGCCGTCCAGCGAACCGTTGGCGTTGAGCTTCTCCACGTTCGGCACGATGCCGGTCAACGACTGCCGCACCACGCCGTCGATCTTCTTGGAGAAGTACGACGCGGCCAGCAGGCCACCGTTCTGCAGGTACTTTTCCAGGCCCACTTCCCACTGCCTGGCGGTGGTCGGCTTCAGTGCCGGGTTGCCGTCCATGAAGCGGAAGCTGCTCCAGCTGACGGTGCGGCGGTAGGCAATGTCGGTCAGCGACGGACGCATCAGTGTTTCCGAGGCAGCACCGCGCAGCACCAGGCCGTCGGCGATCTCGGCGGTCATGTTGAAGCTGGGCAGGATCCTGCTGTAGTCGCCGCTGCTCGAAATCGGCGTCGGCGTGTAGCCGTTGCTGCCATCGGCGTTCTGCACCGGATGGAAGCCGGACGAATCGACGTCGGTGTCGATCGAACGCACGCCGAGGTTGGCGTACACCGGTACCTGACCGATGTCGAAGTAGAGATCGGCCATGGCATACAGGGCCAGGGTCTTCTCCTTCACCTCGTAGTACTGGCCCGGATCGATCGGGGTTTCATAGCCCGGGTAGCGGAACGTAGCGCGCCCATAGGCGTTGGAAACCTGCTGCCAGTCCAGGTCGCTCGGGCGATACGCACCACCCGGTGCCAGCTGGCTGATCCACACCGGGTTGCTGTCGGCCAGCGTGCGCGTATTGACCCACGCGGCGCTGCCGGCGGCCGGGCCCTGGATCTTGCCGCTGCCGAACGCGCGTTCCTTGGTCTTGTCGGTGTAGCGCGCGCCGAACTGCACGCCGCTCAGTGCCGGGAAGAAGGCCAGGTTCATCTGCCGCCTCAGGTCGAGCTGCGCGGCGTACTTGTCATCCTTCACCTTCTCCAGCTCGGTCTCGTACGCTTCGAACAGGTACTTGTCCACGGCGTTGTACATGTCGAAACCGCCGATTGTGCTCGGCACGGTCTCGCCACCGTTGCGGGTCCAGCGCGTGCGCGACGGCGCGTAGGCCACGTGCTTGAGGTTGGCGTAGTCCGAGTCCTTGCGTGCGCCGGAGTAGCCGACCAGCGCGTCGATGTCCCAGTTGCCCACCTTCCAGTCCAGCGTGCTGCTGAACTGACGGTAGTCGGTATTGGCGTTGCGTTCCTTGCTCAGGATTTCGTGCTGGGTGGCGGTGTAGGACACGTCCTTCAGCACGGTGATGCCGTAGGCCGACAGCGTGTCACGGTCGTAGTCGTGGATGGTGTCCAGCGTGCTGCGGCTGGAGGCCGAGTACGCTGCGGCATCGTACTCGTCCTCGTGTGTGTCGTAGCCGCCGAGCATGGCGTCGAAGCTGAGCGAGAACGTGTCGCTGGGCTTGAACTGCAGCGAGGCGGTGGCGCCCCACTGGTCCTGCTCGTTGAGGTAGACGCGGTCGCCGACCTTGTCCTGGAAGACAATCCGGCTGGTTTCATCCTTGTCCATCCGGTTGCTGACGACGATGCCGGCATCGCGCGCCAGCACCGCCGCGGCCTGCGATCCGCGTGTGCCGGAGGCCTCCAGGAAGCGGCCCATGGGACGGAAGTTGATGCCTGAGTTGGAGTCGGTGCGGTTGGTGCGCTTGGCCTTGGAGAACGACACCAGGCCGCCCCAGTTGCCCCAGGTGTCACTGGCGAGGAAGGAGATCTTCGGATCGATCTTGCCGTTGATCGAGTTGTGCGAAGCTTCGGCCGACGCACTGAACTTCGGCTCGGGGAAGTCGAATGGCTTGGCCGTTTCGATGTAGACCGAGCCGGCGATGCCGCCTTCCTCATCGGCGGCGGTCGGCGACTTCTGCACGGTCACCGTCTGCACCACGTCCGAGGCGAAGATGTCGAACTGCACGTCGCGTCCGCCACTGCCGGACGCCGTCGCCAGGTTGTTGATCGAGACCAGGGTGAACTCGCTGGGCAGGCCGCGCACGCTGACCCTGCTGCCCAGGCCCTTGTTGCGTTCGATGGTGACGCCCGGCATGCGCTGCAGCGCTTCGGCGAGATTCTGCTCGGGAAAATCGGCCACGTCGGTGGCGACGATCGAGTCGGAGAAGCCGATGTTGGCGCGCTTCAGGTCGACCGCGCGCTCCAGGCTCCGTGCATAGCTGCCGGTCACGGTGACCGTGTCCAGCTGCTGCAGCTGTTGGCGGGTATCGCCATCGATCGCCTCCTCGGCCATCGCTTCGACGGGCAGCACGGCCAGGCCGCCGATCAGCACCGCATGCACGGCGCGGGACAACAGCTTCGCTTGGGGGGCCGCGGCGGCGGCCTCCCGGGTCTGGTAACGCATCGGATGATTCCCCGGTTCCCTGTGGTGTCTTACGCCGCGCCTGTTCCCGGGTTCCGTGGGTACAGGCCCCTGCGCCGCGTTGCCGACGTTCGGCGGGCACCGAGCCTAGTGGGAGATTGTTAAGCCCGTGTTGCGATGCGTGAGGGCCGGCGTCCGAACCCCCATCCCAGCAGCAGCTGCACCGGCAGTGATACCAGCAGGCCGATGACGAACCAGCGTGGGAAATCCGCGCCGAGCGTCCACAGGCCGTAGCCTGCGCCCAGCACCAGCAGCGACCAGATCGAGGTGCCGTGCGCGCGCGGCCAGCAGGGCGCGTAGTAGGTGGCGAAGGCGATCGCGGCGATGCCGCCGAGCACGGTGAACGCCAGGTCCCAGCCCAGCTGCGCTTCGCTGCCGGGATGCAGGCCGAGCAGTGCAGGCAGCCAGCCACCGGCACTGGTGACCAGGGCAAGCGCGAGCAGCGCGCCAGCCAGGGCGACGATGGAAAGAAAGACAGTCTTGAGCATGCCGGGCATGGCCGCATTGTACGGCCGGACCGGCAGGGTGATGGCTTACAGCAGCTGCCTCAGCATCGCCTTCAGGCGTCGCCCTTCCTGCTGGAAGTAGTCGCGCTGCTCACGCCAGGCCGGGAACCGTTGCTCGACCTCCTGCCAGAACGCCGGCGAGTGGTTGGGCTGGATGAGGTGGCAGAGCTCATGCACCAGCACATACTCGAATGCCTGCGGACGCCCCAGGACCAGCGCAAGATCCAATGCCATGCTGCCATCGGGAGCCAGCGAACCCCACTGCGAGGACATCACCTTCAAGCGCAGGCGGCTGGGTGCCCGTGGCAGGCCGGGCAGGTAGCGCGGCAGCCAGCGGCCCACGTCGGCGCGGGTCTGCGCCTCGAAGAACTCGCGCAGCAGACGGCGCAGGGTCGCGTCACCGGCACGGGTCGGCCACTGCAGGCAGGCGCCGTGCTCGTCGATGTCCAGGCGTGCGTAGCGGCCTTCCTGCCAGCGCAGCGGCAGCAGCTCCCCGCGCAGGGGCAGCACTCCGTCCACGCCGGGCTGCAGCGGTGCGGGCAGGCCCTGGCCCTGGTACTGGCGCAGCTGCAGTGCCAACCAGTCGCGATGCTGCTCCAGGAAACGTTCGCCCATCACCAGGCTGGCGCGCGGCGGCAGGGTCAGGCGCGCGCCGCGTTCGTCGACGCTGAGCTTGATGCGGCGCGCGCGCGGATCGCGTACGCGCAGCACGTCGATCTCGGCATCCTCCAGGCGCAGGCGAACGGTATCGCGCTGCACGGTGGCGGGCGGTGTGGGCGAGATCAGGCGGCGCAGCAGGCGGCTCATGCAGCCAGCATAGCGCTGCTTCGGGCCGCTGGATGACCGGCGGCCCACGCGGTGCCTGTTCAGTCAGCCTTGCTGAGCTTGAACGCCTCTTCCAGCAGCAGGAACAGGCGGCGGATCTCGGCGCTCTGCAGGGCGAACCGTGCGTCGAACTCGGCGCGACGGCCCTCCTCGTCGGCATGCTCGAGCTGGTCCAGGGCGCCGTCGAGGAACTTCAGCTTGCGCACGATCAGGTCGTCGCCGATGACGAAGGACAGGTTGTCTTCGAAGATCAGCGCCAGCTTGGTCACCTGCTTGCCGGCGTCCAGGTGCTTGTCGATCTCGTCGCAGCGCAGTTCCTGGTGCTGGCACTTGACCACCGCACCGCCCTCCACCGGATCCTTCATCTCGCACTCCTCGCCCAGGCTGAGCCCGGTCGGCAGCGGTTCGCCGGCGATCCAGCCGGTCAGGATCGAACGCGGCGCGACTTCGGCGTTCAGCGGCATTGCCGGGAAGCTGCCGAGCAGGCCACGGATGTCGGACATGAAGTACTCGCCGGTCTTGCGGCTGGACGTATCCACCGCGACGTAGCCGTGCTGCAGGTCGATGAAGGCGTCGTTGCGCGAGGACTTCACGAAGGCGCGCGGCAGCAGTTCATGCAGCAGGTCGTCCTTCATGCGCTTGCGTTCGCGGCCGCCGGGGCGCCGGCCTTCCTTTTCCTCGATCTCCTCCAGCTTGCGCTCGAGCAGGTCGTTGACCACGGCTGCCGGCAGGATCTTGTCCTCGCCGCCGACCGTCAGCCACAGGTGCTCGGCGATGCGGTGCGAGAGCAGTTCCTTCTCCTCGCGGCCGAACGGTGAAATGAAGCCGCGCGAATTCATCTCCAGCGCGCCGACCGGCTTGAGCACGGCGTGCGGCAGCAGCGTATCGATTTCAGAAAAATCAGTGGCGGTCGGGAAACGGAAGAACGTCAGGTTGCGAAAGAACATGGATTTCCGGATGGCAAAGAGAAAGGGCGACCGACCTTATGCGGTGGGCGTCTCGGGATCTGCGTCGGCGTCGACCGGGGTACCGGCCAGCCAGGCATGGGCATCGGGCAGCGGTGCGTCATCGCGACGGCCCAGCGCCATGAAGTCGAACAGGGACGTGTCGGCCAGCTGCGAGGGCCGGACCTGGCCCATGGCGCGCGCGATCTGCTCGATGCGGCCGGGATGGTCCCTGTCCCATTGCTTGAGCATCAGGCCGACCTGGCGGCGCTGCAGGTTTTCCTGGCTGCCGCACAGGTTGCAGGGGATGATTGGGAACCGGCGTGCCTGCGCGTACGCGACGATGTCGCCTTCGCGCACGTAGGCCAGTGGCCGGATCACCACGTGCCGGCCGTCATCGCTGCGCAGCTTCGGCGGCATGCCCGACAGCTTGGCGTGGTGGAACAGGTTCATGAAGAACGTGGCCACCATGTCGTCGCGGTGGTGGCCGAGCGCGATCTTGGTGAAGCCGTGGGTCTCGGCATGGTGATACAGCGCGCCGCGGCGCAGGCGCGAGCACAGCGAACACATCGTCTTGCCTTCCGGAATCACCCGGCTGACCACCGAATAGGTGTCCTGCTCGATGATGTGGTACGGCACCCCGAGCCCGGCCAGGTACTCCGGCAGCACATGCTCGGGGAAGCCCGGCTGCTTCTGGTCCAGGTTCACCGCCACCAGTTCGAACGGCACCGGCGCCTTCTTCTGCAGCTGCACCAGCATGTCCAGCAGGGTATAGCTGTCCTTGCCTCCGGACAGGCAGACCATGATCCTGTCGCCGGCCTCGATCATGCCGAAGTCGGCGATCGCCTCGCCCACCTGGCGGCGCAGGCGCTTGGCCAGCTTGTGCTGCTCGCGCTCGGCCGCGCGCGGATCGCGGGGCGTGCGCGGCAGGGGGTCGGGAAGGGAGATCACGGCACTCATGCCTGCCATTCTACCGGCTTGGAGCGGCCCCGGCCGGGGAACGGTCCGGCCCTCTCCCGGTGGTCATCATCGCTGTGTATGCTCGGAGGCTGTGGACACCTACAGCCCCGCCGAGATCGCCGAACGCCTCGCCGCCCTGCGCGCCGAGCACCGCCTGCTGGATGAACAGATCACCCGCATGGCGGCCAATGGCGAGGACGAGCTCGAGTCCAAACGCCTGAAGCGGCGCAAGCTGCAGCTGAAGGACTGCATCACCCGGCTGGAAAGCCTGCAGATTCCCGACGAGCCGGCGTGAGACGGGTTCAGGTGGGTGCCCACCTTGGTTGGCCTCTGCCCTGGTAGGTGCCAACCTGGGTTGGCACGACTGGAAGGTGTGTGGACCAAGGTCCACACCTACCGTAGGACCCGGCGCGACCTTCAATCCTGCGGCGCGGGCTCGTCCGGGCGTGCGGCTTCCGGGCTGACCCGCTCGATGGTGTGGCGCAGTTCGCGACCGAGGATGAACTTGGCGTCCTTGGCCCAGGCATCCAGGCGCTGGTCGAACAGCAGCTTGCTGTTCTCGTCGGGCCATACCAGGCGCAGTTCGCGCAGCTTCTGGATGAAGCTGCGGAACAGGGCCTTGTCGAAGAACTCCGGTGCCGCCGGCGCGTAGAGCAGGCTCAGGCGCTGTGCGGCCTGCTGGCACAGGCTTTCCAGTTCGGCGGCGCCGAGCGTGCCCGGCCCGTTCTTCACCAGCACCGAAATGGCGATGTAGTAGCGCTCGAAGGCCTGCTGCAGGGAGTGGCCGATCGCACGCAGGCGGAACACTTCGTCGGTCTGCCCGGTGTTGCGGGCAAGAATGCCGCCATCGTCCTCGTTGACGTTCTGCAGCAGTCCCTCACGCACGAACACGTCGATGGTCTGGTCGATGCGCTGGGCGAACTCGTCCTCGGTCCACGGCAGGAACAGCTCGGCCTGCAGGAACGGGTAGACGGTGCGGCCCAGCTGGACCAGGCCGGTGCGGCTCATGCGGCGGTTGTTCTGGAAACAGCACGCCACCCACGAGGAGGCGGTGAACAGGTGCAGCACGTTGTTGCGGAAGTAGCTCAGCAGCACCGCGGTGTCGCCGCTCACACTGAGCACGTCGCCCAGCGGGTGCTTGATGCGGGTGAGGACGTTGATCTCCTCGGCGTGGGCGATGATCCGCTCCGGCGAATGCGGAGTCACCGTCACCCGGTCCGAATACGGCATCTCGACCAGCAGGGTCTTGCACAGTTCGATCTGCGCGATCAGGTCCGCCTCGCCCATTGCATGCTTGGGCGTGGACAGCAGGGCCAATGCCAGCAGATTGATCGGGTTGACGTCCGCCGCACCATTGATGCGTTCCTGGATGCGCTCGGCCAGTGTATCGACAGTGGTCGACAGCCATGCCGGCTTCTCGTCTTCCGGCACCGCCTCACCCTTCCACTCCGGCGCCTTCTCGGCCAGCACGTCGTTCAGCGCGATCGGCTCGCCGAAGTTGACCACCACCTGCCCGTAGTTCTGCTTGAGCACCTTGGGGATGCCCCACAGCAGCTGCCAGATCGATTCCTTTTCCTTCGGTCGGCCGGAGAGTTCGTCCAGGTAGCTGCCGCCTTCCATCAGCTTCTCGTAGCCGATGTAGACAGGCTGGAACAACACCGGCTTGCGCGGCTGGCGCAGGAAGGCACGCAGGGTCATCGAGATCATGCCGCCCTTGGGCTGCAGCAGGCGGCCGGTACGCGAACGGCCGCCCTCGACGAAGTACTCGATGGAATAGCCACCGGCCACCAGCTGCGCGACGTACTCGCTGAGCACCGCCGAGTACAGCGCGTTGCCGCGGATCGAGCGGCGGATGAAGAACGCGCCGCCCTTGCGCAGCAGCGTCCCGACCACCGGCAGGTTGAGGTTGATGCCGGCCACGATGTGCGGCGGCACGATGCCGCGGTCGTACAGCAGGTAGGACAGCAGCAGATAGTCCATGTGGCTGCGGTGGCTGGGCACGTACACCACTTCATGGCCCGGCGCGGCCGCCTTGAACTTGTCCAGATGGTGAACCAGCACACCGGCATAGATCCGGTTCCAGACATGGCTGAGCATGAAGCTGGCCGAGCGCACCACCGGGCTGGAATAGTCCGCAGCGATTTCCCAGGCGTAGGCATGCGCCTTCTTCCAGGCATCGGCCGGCTTGGAATTGTCGCGCTTGGCCTGCGCGGCGATCGCTTCGCGTACCGGCTCGGCGGCCAGCACCTGGTCCACCAGCAGGCGGCGGGTGGAAAGGTCCGGGCCGATCACCGATTCGCGGATACGGCGGAAATGGGTGCGCAGCACGCGTTGCAGCTTGCGCACCGTACGCTCGGGCTCCAGGCCCTCGTTGACGGTGGAGCGCAGCGAAATCGGCGGAGCGAAGCGGACGATGGTGCTGCGGCCGTTGAGCAGGACCGCCAGCAGGCGGCGGAAACGGCCGACCAGCGCCCAGTTCTCCGAGAACAGTACGGCAAACCACCCGCTCTGCTTGTCCGGCGCGCGGCCGACGAAGATCGACACGGGCACCAGGTGCACGTCCAGATCCTCATGCACGCGATGCGCCTGCAGGACCTTGGCCAGCGAATCGGAATGGGTCTTGGCGCCACGCTGTTCCGGAATCAGCGAGTTGCTGGAACTGCGCCGCGACAGTGCCAGGTAGGCGCGTTTGCGACCGGTCGGGTCGCCGGCCAGCGGCACCAGCGGTGACGGCAGGCCCGCCTGGCGGCACGCCTTGTCCAGGATCAGCGCGTTGGACAGCCCGTAGTCTTCCAGCACGTACATCACCGGACGGCCATCGTTGTACTGGCCCGGATCCTCAGGTTCGATCTTCAGCGACAGCCACGGCTCGACCAGGCGGCCGAGCAACCGTGCCCACAGCGGGCGGCGGCCAGGAGGACGGGCATGCACGGGCGGCGGCACCGGATTCGGGCCGGTACTGGTCGAGGGGGACGCCAGCGCCGTTTCGGCGGGCGTCGACTGGGATTCTTCGCCGGGGAACGGCAGCGGGTTCTGTTTCGACATCGGCGCCATTATGGCTTAGGCGGCGGCATTGCCGCTTCTTCGCCTGCATCGGCGGGTTCGGCCGGGGCGGGCGCGGCTGCCGCACGGGCCGCGTCGGCCTGGCGCAGTATCGCGTCGGTATCGGCCAGAGTGCGGGTCAGGTACCAGTGACCTTCGCGCCGGCTCAGCGGCAGCTGCAGGGTCAGCTCGCGCCCGGCCAGGTCGTACTGCAGGCGGACCAGCGCGTTGTCGCCCTCCAGTGACAGCACTTCGCCGCGGATGCTGCGCAGGGCTTCGTCCACCCCCAGCCCGTAGCTGGCCAGCACGGCCTTGAGCGTGTGGATGAACGGCGCCAGCTGCTGCAGGCTGCCTTCCATCCCCGCGGCCTGCAGGCCGGCATCATCCTCGAAGCCGACCTGGGTGGCGGCGCCGACGAGCGCGGCGATGCTGCTGCGCGCCCGTGCGCGATCGCTGATCGGTGCGCCCTGCGCCCAGCCGGACAGGGCCTCCACCAGGGCGATGTAGTGGGCCTGCTGGCTGGGCGTGTATCCCTTCTGATGGCGCAGGTACTGCACCCCGAAGTTGCCCATCGACTGCGCGGCCTGGCGCACCGCGCCGGACTGCCCGGCCAGCTGGCGGTCGAAACTGCGCTGCAGTTCGGCGCTGGCGCCGGGCCTGCGCAGGGCGGCCAGCATCGGCAGCAGCTGGTCACCCAGCGGCAGTTCGGTCAGCGGCCATTGGCTGTGTCCGTCCGCCCAGGCCTGCTGCAGCCGCTGGTACTGGCTGGGGGGCACCGACAGCTTCGCGTAGCCGAGCAGATCGTCCTCGGCCAGACGCTGCGCCATCGCCTGCACGGCGGCCACCGGTTCGGCTGCCGGTCGGGCCGGATCACTGCCTGGCTCGCGGCACGCGGCCACGGCCAGCAGCACCATGGCCGCCAGCCCCCACCCTCGTGCAGACTTCGTTCGCACTACCGTGCTCATGCCTTCGGACTCCCCGGACCGGTCCGCATCTTGCGGCCTGCAAGGTGACAGCGGCAAGCCGGGACGTCACGGTTTCCAGCCAAGGGGGTCAGATCCCCTCTGCTGCGGCAGAAGGGATCTGACCCCAGCGCCGCCACCGGGATAAAAAAAGAGCCCGGATCACGGGGATCACAGGCTCCTCAAGCCGGCTCGAGGCCGGAGGACAGTGTTGTGGCGCAGGTCCGGTCCGAAGACCGGATGGCGCGATCCTACGCCGCCGCACAACTTAAGGCAACACATGATGTAATGTTATTCAACTTATTGATTTTATTGAATCAATCGCGTTGCCACACCGATTCGATGAAATCCACGGCATGTTTTTCGGCGATTCGGGCATAAACCCCCGGGTAGCCAGCCAGGGCACAGCCTTCGCCCCAGCTGACGATGCCGAACTGGGTCCAGCCCTCCCGCAGGCGCAACAGCAGGGGCCCGCCCGAATCGCCCTGGCAGCTGTCGATGCCCTCGCGACCGGCACAGATCACCTTGCCACGGGCCAGCTCACCGGCGTACGCCTGCTGGCATTGCGTGAAGGGCACGAAGGGCGTCCGCACCGCCTGCAGCTCGGTCGGGTAGATCACGTCGTCATCGATGCCGGTGTCACCCCAGCCGATCACGGTGAAATCACGACCCGGCTTGAGATAGCTGGCGTCCGGACGCAGGCGCAGGGCAACCGGCTGCACGTCGGCCAGCGGCGCGCTGAGGTGGATCAGGGCCACGTCGTGCTCCAGGGTGTTGCCGCTGTTGAAGGCCGGGTGCACGTGGATCGCCCTGATGTTGGACGCTCGAGGCGATGGCGCGGTGGCCAGCGTGGTGCTGCCGGCCAGCACCGCCAGCCGCGCGGGCGAGTTGCCCTGTACGCAGTGCGCGGCGGTCAGGATCCAGGACGGCGAGATCACCGTGCCGCCGCAGACGTGGCGGTCGAAGTCACTGTCTCCCAGCTCCAGGCCCTGCAGGCTGACCATGAACGGATACTCGCCGGGCACGGCCGGGGCGCCGCCGATGATGTGGGGCGACCCGGTCGCTGGCGCTGCTGCGGTGGCAGGAAAGATGGCAGCGGCCAGCAGGCCACCGAACAGCAAAGAGGTGCTGCGATACATATCCTTGTACTCCCTCTATCGATGATTGGAACCGGCGAAGCCGCGGTCCACGCCGGTGCATCGATTGGAAGGGCGACCACCCCCGCGCACTGCGAGCGGGCTCACAGTTCATCGGTGTGGGGACGGTCGCGTCATTACGGGAGCCACAATTGCGAACGCCATCCCGCATGCAGCGCGATGGCGTTCATGATGTCACCGTGATCGCTGTTGGTGCGGGACTCAGCGTGCAGCCAAAGCCGACGCGATTTCCTGCTGGATCGACCGCGCCGCTGCCTGCGGATCGGCCGCCAGGCGGATCGGTCGACCGACCACGATGGCGTCGGCGCCATCGGCAAACGCCTGGGCGACGCCGACAGTACGCTTCTGGTCGTCGCCGACCGGACCCCCGGGGCGGATGCCCGGGCAGACGATCGAGAAGCCGGCACCGCTCGCGGCACGGATCGGCGCGGCTTCCTGGCCTGATGCGATCACTCCGTCGATACCGGCGGCCTGCGCGGCCAACGCGCGCTCGACCACCACGTCCACCGGCTCGCGGTCGATCCCCATCTGCGCCAGGTCCGGACGCCCCATCGAGGTCAGCACGGTGACCGCCAGCAGGCGCATGTCGCCGGTGCTGGCCGCGGCGCAGGCTTCCATCATTGCCGGATGCCAGCCGTGGATGGTGGCGTAACTGACCGGCCACTGCGACAGCCGCCGGATCACCGCCGCCGCGGTAGCGGGGATGTCGAAGAACTTCAGATCGACGAACACGCGCTTGTCGCGGCGCGCCAGCTCATCCAGCACCTGGAAGTAGTCACCGGACGCCAGCAGTTCCATGCCGATCTTGTAGAAGGCCACGCTCTCGCCGAGGCGGTCGACCCACTCCAGTGCCTGTACGCGGTCAGGGACATCCAGCGCGAAGATCAGGCGCTCATCGTCGCGCAGCGGCAGCGGTGCGCGGCTCACGGCGCGTAGTCCAGGGCAGCGCGCTTGGCCTCATGGCGTGCCTGGCGCGACTGGCTGTAGTCATTGTTGAACTGCGCCGGCTCGAAGCCGCCGTAGGTCGGGTTCGGCAGCATCCACCAGCGCTCGCCGAACCAGTCGTGGTACTGCTGCAGCAGTGCGTCACGCCCTTCATTGGTGTTGGCGGTCACTTCCACGAAGTCGCCCAGCTGGTCGCCGAACTGCATCAGCACGCGGTACTTCTGCCCGGCCAGGCGCCGGCGGCAGTTCTTCTCGCTGCCGGCCTGCTCGCAGCCTTCGACCACGGTGCCCAGGCCCAGGAACACGCTGTCATCGGCGACCGGCAGGCCCTGCTCGCGCAGGTTGGCCAGGGTCGCTTCCTTCAGGTGCACGGCGCGGTTGGAGATGTACAGAAGGGTCACGCCGCGGGCATTGGCCGCCTTGGCGAAATCGACTACGCCGGGAATCGCCTTGGCCTTCTTCTCCGCGACCCACTGGTCCCAGCTCAGCTCGTCGTATTCCTTGCCATCGCGCACCAGGCGCGCCTGGTAGGGCGAGTTGTCCAGCACGGTTTCGTCCACGTCCAGCACCACCGCGGGCTTCAGGCCCTTGGCCTCGTTGCCGCGCTCTTCCGGCACCAGCGCGTCCCAGTGGGCTTCCTTCAGCGCGCCGTCCAGGCGGTCGGCGGCGGCACGGTAGGTCTGCTCGGTGATCGCGCGGTACTCCTGCGCGCGCTGCATCCACAGCACCGCGTTGAGGTTGTCGTTGGCGGTCGCTTCGCCGGCCGCCCCGGTCTTGGCAGCCGGGGCCACCGGAGCGGCCGCGTCGGTGGCCGGGGTCTCGACGCGCTTGCAGGCGGACAGACCCAGCAGCGCCGTGGCGAGCAGGGTGAGGGACAGGGAAACAGGACGACGCATGGCATTCACCGGCAACAGATATTGGCTCATTTTACCGGCAAAGGCGCCATCGGGACGGCTATGCTTGGCGGTTGACCCGATGCCTTCCCGGAGGCCGCCATGACCGATGCCATCCAGACCCCCGACCGTCCCCTGCTCGACCCCGTGCAGGCCCGCCTGCTGGGCTGCCTGGTGGAGAAGGAGGCGACCACGCCGGACACCTACCCGCTGACGGTCAACGCCGCCCAGTCGGCCGCCAACCAGAAGACCGCGCGCGAGCCGGTGATGAACATCGACGCCGGCAGTGTCCAGCACGCGCTGCGCCAGCTGGAGTCGATGGGCCTGGCGCGCCAGCACTTCTCCTCGCGTGCAGACCGCTACGAGCATCGCCTGCAGGCCGCGCTGGATCTGACCCGGCAGCAGACCGTGCTGCTGGCGATGCTGCTGCTGCGTGGGCCGCAGACGCTGGGTGAACTGATCACGCGCAGCGAACGCCTGTACCGCTTCGCCGATGTGGACGAAGCCCGCCACGCCATCGAGCGCCTGCAGCAGCGCGCGCTGCTCATCGTGCTGCCGCGCGCCAGCGGCCAGCGCGAGGACCGCTACATGCACCTGCTGTGCGGTGAAGTGGACGGCGCGGCGCTGGCGGCGAAGTACGCCAGCAGCGGCGGTGGCAGCAGCGATGCGGTCGACCCGGGCCTGGCCGAGCGCGTGGCCCAGCTGGAAGCGGCCGTGGCCGAGCTGCAGGCGCAACTGGCAGAACTGCGCGGTTGAGGTCCACATCCGGTAGTGGGGGGGGGGGGGGGGCGCGCCCCCGCCGGCGGGGCGGGCGGGCGGCGCCCCCCCCCCCCCCACAAAACACACAAAAGACAACCCCCCCCCCC
>NZ_JBRRES010000019.1:0-83638 GCF_056760395.1 Stenotrophomonas sp. STEN009
GGGGGGCGGGGGGCCCCCGGGCGGCGCCCTAGGGCGCCCCGGCTGCCACCGGCAGCGTGTATGCCGCGCAGTAGTTACCGGGTCGGGCTGACGTGGTACCCGCCGCCGCCGGCCCCGTGCCGGCGTCGTCGTATGCGGGAGCATGGAATACGCACGCGCTTCACGGCGGCGGTGGGATAAGGGCAGCATGCTGCTCCCGGAGATCGCCGATGTCCGCCACGCCGCAGTCCGCGCCGGCGCCTGTGCGCCGCCACCCTCTGGTCACGGTCCTGTCGCTGCTGCTGGTCATCCTGGGCCTGGTGATCGGCGGGCTGGGTGCATGGCTGCTCCAGCTCGGTGGCTCGGCCTATTACCTCATCGCCGGCTGTGGCCTGCTCGCCAGCGGCATTCTGCTGTGGCTCAACCGTCGCAGCGGTGCGCTGCTGTACGCGCTGGTGTTCGTCGGCACGCTGCTGTGGACGGGGTGGGAATCGGGCAGCGATTACTGGCGCTGGGTGCCACGGCTGGGGCTGGTCACCGCGCTGGGCATCGTTCTGGCGCTGCTGACGCCGACGTTGCGCGCGCCGCTGTCCAAACGGCTGTCGTGCAGCATCGCCGCCGTGTTGCTGCTGGTGTTCGTCGGCGCGTTTGCCCTGGCGTTCAGTCCGCACGGCAGCGTGGACGGCCATGCGCCGTTCCCGGAAGCAGCCTTCAGCGCAGGCCTGGAGCCGACCCGCGACACCACCGGCCTGCAGCCGGCCGACCAGCCCGCCGAGGGTGACTGGCCCGCCTGGGGCCGCAGCAACGCCGCCACCCGCTTCTCGCCGCTGCAGCAGATCACGCCCGCCAACGTGGCTACCCTGCAACTGGCCTGGCAGTTCCGCACCGGCGACCTGCCGAAGAAGCGCTGGGGTGCCGAGACCACGCCGTTGAAGATCGGCGACCGGCTGTACCTGTGCACGGCACGCAACCGCCTGATCGCCCTCGAGGCCAGCACCGGCAAGGCGCTGTGGCAGTTCGATCCAAAGGTGAAGGACGCCTCCATTCCGTACACCGCCGCCTGCCGTGGGGTGTCCTACTACGAGCAGCCCGCCGTGCCGGTATTCGCCGATGCGGCATTGGCGGATGTGGCTGCCGATCTCGCCTTGCCCCTGCCACCTCCCAGCGTTCGACCGGGCGCGGCGGCGGGCGCGCGGCCTGCCTGCTGGGCGCGCGTCATCGAAGGCACGCTGGACGGACGCATCATCGCAGTGGATGCCGACAGCGGTCGGCCGTGCGTCAATTTCGGCAACAACGGCCAGATCGACATCACCCTCGACATGGGCGAGGTGCCGCCGGGCTATGTCTCGATCACCTCGCCGCCGGCCATCGTGCGCGGCGTGATCGTCACCGGTCACCAGGTGCTGGACGGGCAGCGCCGTGACGCGCCTTCCGGCGTGATCCAGGCCTATGACGCGATCACCGGCAAGCTGCGCTGGGCGTGGGACATGGAGCGGCCCGAGCGCACCGGTCCGCCACCCCGCGAGCAGGTCTATACCCGGGGTACGCCGAACATGTGGACCACCGCCACCGGCGATGAACAACTGGGCCTGGTCTACCTGCCGTTGGGCAATGCCGCCGGCGACTACTGGAGCGGCTCGCGCAGCGAGCAACAGAACCGCTATGCCACCTCGCTGGTGGCACTCGACGTGGCCACCGGCAAGCCGGTCTGGCATTTCCAGGCCGTACGCAAGGATGTCTGGGACTACGACCTCGGTTCGCAGGCCAGCCTGATCGATTTTCCGACCGCGGCAGGCAAGGTGCCCGCGATCCTGCTGCCGACCAAGCAGGGTGACCTGTACATCCTCGACCGGCGCAACGGCCGGCTGCTGACACCTGCCGAAGAGCGCAGGGTTCCGCAGGGCGGCGTGGAACCGGAGCAGCGCTCGCCAACGCAGCTGTTCTCGCTCTATCACACCCTGCGGCGCGAGCAGCCGCTGACCGAGCGTGACATGTGGGGCATCACGCCGATCGATCAGCTGGTCTGCCGCATCCAGTTCCGCAGGGCGCACTACCAGGGCTTCTACACGCCGCCCACCAGTGATCGCCATTCCATCGAGTATCCCGGTTACAACGGTGGCTCGGACTGGGGGGGCGTGGCCATCGATACCCGCCGGGGCGTGATCGTGGCCAACTACAACGACATGCCCAACTACAATCGGCTGGTACCGCGTGCCGAGGCCGACCGGCGGGGATGGCTGCCGCGTGAGCAGATCCGCGCCGACCGCGGCGCTGGCGAAGGGGCAGGCGACCCGCAGGTGGGTACGCCGTATGCCATCGACGTCAATGCAGGATGGCGGCTGCCATTGACCGGCCTGTCGTGCAAACAGCCGCCGTATGGCGGCATCCGCGCGATCGATCTGCGCACGGGCACGCTGCTGTGGGACCGGCCGTTCGGAAGCGCGCGCGGCAACGGCCCATTCGGCATCCGCTCCGGCCTGCCGATCGAGATCGGAACGCCCAACAATGGCGGTGCGGTGATCACTGCCAGCGGCCTGGTGTTCATCGCCGCCGCGACCGACGATCTGCTGCGCGCCATCGATCTGAAGACGGGCCGGGAACTGTGGCATGCCAGGCTGCCTGCCGGGGGCCAGGCCACCCCGATGATCTACGAGCAGGGGGGACGCCAGTACGTGGTGATCGTCGCGGCAGGCCATCACTTCATGGAGACCCGTCCCGGCGATTACGTGATGGCGTTTGCCCTGCCCGAACATTGAGCATCGTTCGCGGCGGGGCCTGTCCGCCGATTCCCGGAAGCGGCCATTTCCCACCCGATGACGTGGTGTCCACCGATGCAGTAGCGGTGTGCCGGCGGGCACGCTGTTGCGCATGCCCAGCCTGTCGAACCCTGTCAGCCGCGAGCCCATCATGGGCAATGTCCATCTGCTCACGTTGACCTGCTGCAATCGGCAGCGCCTGTTCGAGAACGCGGCGCATGCGGATGTCGCGATGCAGCTGTTGGCTGCGATGGACCGCGAGGGGCTGACCACCTCGCTGGCCTGGCTTGTCATGCCCGACCACGTGCGATGGCTGGCGCAGCTGCGTGGCTATCCACCCGGATACTGCGTACAGCGCTTCAAGGCGCGCAGCAGCTTCCTGATCAACCGCCATCGCGGCCGCAACGGAGCGGTCTGGCAGGCCGGCTATTTCGATCAGGTGATCGACAATGATGCTTCGTTGCCTGTGCGGGCCCGGCAGGTGCTGGCTTACCCGGTCAGTGCGGGGCTGGCCAGGCAGGTGGGCGAGTATCCCCATGGCTGGTGTCGCTGGCCGCTGCAGGACGCCACGATTGCGCGGTAGTGGCGTCCTGCCGTGTTACTGCGGCACCCGTACCATCTTCGTCATCAAATGTTCGACCACACCCGCCGGGTTGGCTGTGCGGCCCACATGCGTGCTGGACATCTGCACGATCGAGCTGCGTTTGGCGGTGAGGAAATGGAAGCGTGCGCGTGCCGGAAGCTGCGCGATGGGGCCGGCGGTGGCATCGCCGCGGCAGATGGCCACGATGGCATCCAGCCACGGTTGCAGCGCCTGCTGGTCCAGCGCCGGTGCGAACGCCTGCAGGCGTGCCGGGTCGATCTCGATGGCTGCTTCCAGATGACGCGCACCGGGACAGGACACGATCACCCCGACGTTGATGAATTCCTCGCGCTCCACCCGCGGTACAACGCGGATGACCGCATAGTCATACGTGTGCAGCGTGGGCACGGATGGCCTCCTGCACGAACACCGCACGCACCTTCAGGCGATGCTTGAGATAGTCGATGTAGCCCTGGCGGTAGGCCTGAGCGCTGTCGAACGCCGGCTCGTTGACCAGCCAGCTGTCTGGCACGAGGCCGACGATCCGCTCGATCTCGGCATCGGTCAGGCGAGCCGCCAGCTCGGCATCCACCTCGGCGATGCGGCTGGCGAACGACAGCAGCACGTGGTCGCGGATCAGCACGAACGGCCTTTCGCAGGCATCGCCGGCGTTGGCCCAGTCGTGGTGGAAATACATCGCTGCACCGTGGTCGATCAGGTACAGCTGGCGGTGCCACACCATCAGGTTCGGGTTGCGCGTGGTGCGATCGACATTGCTGGTGAACGCATCGAACCAGACGATGCGCGACGCCAGGTCGGCGTCCACCGGCATGGCCGCCGGGTCGTAGTTGATCGCGCCGGGCAGGTAATCCAGGCCCAGGTTCAGGCCCTCACTGGCGCGGATCAGTTCCTGGATCTCAGGATCCGGTTCGGTACGCGCGAACTCGCTGTCCAGTTCGACGAACAGCAGTTCGGGAATCGGCAGGCCCAGGGTACGGGCCATTTCACCTGCGATCAGTTCGGCGATCAGGGCCTTGGGCCCCTGGCCCGCACCCCGGAACTTGAGTACGGCCATGCCGTCGTCGTCGGTCTCGACCACGGCCGGCAGGGAGCCGCCCTCCCGCAGGGGCGTAATGTAACGAAGAGCATTCACGGTGCGCATGCACGCATTCTAGCGTGGCACACGGTGCTGCATCGCATGCGCCGCAGAGCACACGCTGCGCATGCCGACGCAACGGAGGCAATGCTGAATGCACGCTGCGCAACGTGCCACGCTTCACACGATCCTCCGGGCGGCGCGGGCAACATGCTGTCCATGGCGTTCGCGGAAACGCCGCGCGGATCCTGCTCCACGATGTCTCCACCAGATGCGGAGGTACAGGGATGAGCGACCAACTGAATGCGGCACTGCCGCCTCTGGATGATGCCAAGGCCGAAGAAATGATCGGCAAGGTAGTGCTGGTGGGTGTGACCCGTTATGGCGGTGACGGGCAGGTTCAAGGGCTGGAGCAGTATGCCGGCACGGTGCTGCGCATCAGCGCGTTCGAAGGCGTGGTGCTTGCCGACGAGAACGATGGCCACGAGCGCTACCTGCCGCCCATGCTCGACCAGTACCTGCCAGCCCAGCCGGGCGAATACTGCATGCGCTCCAACGGGATGATCGTGGTGGACCCGGACTATCTGGCCACCTGGGACCTGCACGCCCGGCAGTAGTGACCCGGCCTGCGCTTTGCCTTATCCGGTGACTAGCCCATCCGGCCCATTGAACGCGGGCCGGGCGGTGCTAGATTCGGCGCATGCCCGCTTCGCGGGCAGCCCGACACTACCAGGGGATAAGGATGCTCATCCGTCGTACCTCTCTGGCGGCTGCCATTGCCGTCGTTGCCGTCACGCTGTTGTCTGCAGGCCCGGCATGGGCCGACTATGCCAAGCCGCCGGAGCATCTGCTGAAGGTGCTGAAGGCACCGCCGCCGCCAATGCCGAACGTGGACCCCAGTGGCCAGCGTCTGTTGCTGACCACCGCGCAGACCTATCCGTCGATCAGCCGGGTGGCGCAGCCCTACCTGAAACTGGCCGGCGTGCGCCTGGAGCCGAAGAACCGCAGCCGTCATGACACGCCCGGAGGCTATGGCATACCGGCCTGCGTGGCCGACTTCACCCTGGTCGAGATCGGCAGCGGCAAGGAGACCAAGGTCAACCTGCCGCAGGGCTGCGCCGGTGGCGCGCTGTGGTCGGCCGACGGCAGCCACTTCGCGTTCCAGAATGCAGTCGAGACCAGCGTGCAGCTGTGGGTGGGCGATGCCGCCACCGGTCAGGTCAAGCAGGTACCGAACGTCCAGCTGAACCCGATTTTCGGCAGCACCGTGCAGTGGCTGGGTGGCAGCCAGGCACTGCTGGTGAAGCTGGTACCGGCCAACCAGGGGCCGGCGCCGTCCAATGGCGGCGTGCCGACCGGACCCGATGCACAGGAGTCGCTCGGCAGCAGTGGCGAGAGCAGCACCTACGAGGCACGCGACACGCTGACCAGCGTGCATGATGAAGCGTTGTTCGCCTACTACGGGGCCTCGCAGCTGGCGGTGGTGGATACCGCGGCGGGCACCGTGCGAACGGTCGGCCAGCCGGCCATCTACAACGATGTCAGTGCGGCGCCAGACGGCGTGCATGTGCTGACCGAGTCGATCAAGCCACCGTTCTCGCATGCGGTTACCTACCAGCGTTTCGCCAACGACGTTGCGGTACTGGATGTCAGCAGTGGGCGCACGACCACCATCGCCCGCCTGCCGTTGGCCGACCGCGTGCCGGTGCACGGCGTGCCGGAGGGGCCGCGCGGTTTCGACTGGCGCTCCACCGATCCGGCGACGCTGGTGTATGCCGAAGCACTGGACAAGGGCGACTGGAAAGTGAGTGTGCCGCACCGTGACCGCGTGCTCATGCTCAAGGCGCCGTTCACCGGCAAGCCGGTGGAGATCGCGCGTACCGCGCAGCGCTTCGAAGGCATTGCCTGGTCGGCGGACCCGGCCGTGTCGTTCCAGTTCGAGAATGACGAGAACCGGCACTGGGTGCAGACCCGCATCGTCGATGTGGACAAGCCCCGGCAGGAGGGCCGCCTGTTGTGGGACATGTCCAGCGACGAGCTGTACGGCGATCCGGGCAACCTGGTGTTCAAGCGCCTGCCCAATGGCGCACCGGTGGTGCGGCAGGAAGGGACGTACGTGTTCCTGCGCGGGCAGGGCGCTTCGCCGCAGGGGGATCGCCCGTTCCTGGACCGTCTGGACCTGGCCACACTGAAGAGTGAGCGCCTGTTCCGCAGCGATGCCGATGCCTACGAGCAGTTCCTGGGCTTCAGCAATACGCCCGGCCGCTACCTGACGTGGCACCAGTCGGTGATGGACCCGCCGAACGCCTTCCTGCGCCAGCAGGGCGATGCTGTGGCGGACGCCAAGCAGGGCGAGGCGCAGTACACCTCCACCGCGACGGCCCTGACGAAGCTGGTCGACCCCACGCCTGAAGTGCGGCAGATCAAGAAGCAGCTGGTGACCTACAAGCGCGCCGACGGCGTGGACCTGTCGTTCACCCTGTACACGCCGCCCGGCTACCGGGAAGGCCAGCGCGTGCCGGCCATCCTCTACGCCTATCCGGCAGACTTCGCCAATGCCGCGCAGGCCGGGCAGGTCTCCGGTTCGCAGCAGACGTTCACCCGCCTGCAGCCGTACCGCCTGATGCTGCTGGCCGGCTACGCGATCATCGACAATGCCTCGTTCCCGATTGTCGGTGATCCCAGGAACGCCTACGACACCTACCTGGAGCAGTTGGAAGCCGATGCCAAGGCGGCCGTGGACAAGGCCGTCGACATGGGCGTGGTGGATCGCAACCGGATCGGCGTGACCGGCCACAGCCACGGCGGCCTGATGACCGCGAACCTGATCGCGCATACCACCCTGTTCAAGGCGGGCGTGGCGACCAGCGGCTCCTACAACAAGACCTTCACTCCGTTCGGGTTCCAGAACGAGCGGCGTTCGGTCTGGCAGGCACAGGATGTCTACCTGAAGGCATCGCCGTTCTTCTACGCCGACAAGATCAAGCTGCCGTTGCTGCTGGTGCATGGCGAGGACGATGCCAATCCGGGTACCGAGCCGTTCCAGTCGCGCAAGCTGTACCAGGCGATCCGTGGCAACGGCGGCACCACCCGCCTGGTGATGCTGCCGAACGAGCCGCACTGGTATACGGCGCTGGAGTCGAACGAGCAGCTGGTGGCGGAGATGCTCAACTGGTTCGACACCTACGTGAAGAACGCCAAGTGAGGAATGGAAAGGCCGCCCTCGGGCGGCCTTCCTGCATCCTGTGGAGCCGAGCCATGGTCGGCTGCTGTAGTACAGAGCCGGGGAAGTCACATGAAGGCATGGATGTTGGCGCTCGCTCCGCTGTTGGTTTCTCCTGTGGCCATGGCGGTCGAGCGGCCGATGAGCGTGCACGTCACGTACGACTGGTCTGGCTGGGGTTCCGTATCTGAGCGCTGGGTCATCCGGCGCGATGCCTACGGCGTGACCACCCGTGTACAGGTGGTTGACCCGCCCGACGTGCAACCGCGGGTGCCGGAGCTGCTGCCGTTCGGCGCGATGTCAGCGTTCGAGGCTGCGCTGCAGGCAGCGCCGTTGACCCGGGATGCCACGGTGGATCTGATTGCTTCGCGTATGGACCGGTCCACCATGCTGAAGCTGGATCCACAGTTGCGCAGCACGCCGCCGGCCAGATGCTCGTTCGCCCAGCAGCAGGCCTGGGCACGCCGGGCGGTGGCCGGGCAAGGTCTGCGGGAGCGCGTTGCAGCGCATTTCCGCGGCCTCTGGACTGACGACCATCCCAGCATGACCGTGGTCGTAAGCCGTCCGGGCCGCCCGGAAACCGTGCTGGTGTCCACATCCCAGTACGCGATGATGCTGCCATGGAAGCGCGTGTCATCGACGAACTTCGACCAGCACGTTCTGGCAGGCGCGCAGGAGCAGTGGCGTCCGGCGTTGAGCGATGCACTGATGGCGCTGCTGCCTGCGGGGGAACCCAGCCGCGAACGTTTCAGGATCAGCTGGTTGCAGAACAGATTACGAGACGACATTGCCCAGGAGGCGCTGCGTTGTGGGGCGCTGCGCAAGGAAACTGCAGATTGATCATCCACGGATGCTCTGCGATCAGCGGTGCAGACTCGATAGCGACAGGTCAATCGCGGTGTGGCCGGACAGCCCCCCGGCAGGGAAGTTGTCCGTGGAGAGCGCTGCCTGGGCATCCGCGCTCACGCCAGTGGCAGGCGGTCCTGCGCGTGCGAAAGGCGATCATGCAGGTCGCGCACATGCTCGGCCCTGGCATGTACCCGGGTGGTGTCGCCGAAGCTGCGCAGATAGGCGCAGGCAGCGAAGCCGTCACTCTTGCTTTCATACTCCGTAATCCAGGCCAGTCGGTCCGGATTGTCGGCCTGCTCGGCCGACCACGCGGCGGCGGGCGGGCGGATGCGGTACTTCAGGCCGACACGCCATGGTTTCGGTGTCAGCCGGGCCCGGAAGCAGTGCTGCAGCCGGCACATGCGCGCGTACAGCGTGTCGGTGCCCAGTGCGTTGAAGAACGCCTGCAGCGCCTCGTCGCCGGGGGAGAACGTGGCATGCATGGCCAGTATCCGCAGCCCGGCCGGCGTCCGGTACGCGCGCAGATGCCAGTCCGGGTGCTGCCTGCTGAAGTCCGCAACCCGCTGCAGGGCCACGCCCTCGGCGCCACCGGCAGCGGCCAGGCGACGCCTGCGTTGCATCAGCATCGCGGTATTCACCAGAGCCACGGCTGCCACGCCCAGTACCAGCCCCACCAGCCAGTGCCAGAGCAGGGTGCCGATGAGGGCAACGGCAGGCAGCAGGGTTGCCGTGATGACGACGGGCATCACACATCCTGCCGGTGGTTGCGGGTGGTCAATGTCGGCGAACAGGACGTCCGGAGTGTTCAGGCACAGCGCACCGTAGCTGTTGCGGGTGATCACCACGCCGCCATCGCGCTGCACGATCTGCTCGCGGATCGGCACGCCTTCCACGCCGTAGTTGCTGCGGACCTCGCGGCGCGGCAGTGCCTGCCCGGCGAGGATGGCATTGAGCGCTTCGTTGGCCCGGCGCTCGGCGTGTGCCTGAGCGTCGGCAGGGCTTGTGTCGGACCATCCGAAGCGACGCACGACCACCGGCCGGCCGCGGAAACGGGCCTGCAGGCGGGCTTCGGCCCAGTACGCGGGAACGATCATCATCGTGCGGTGCGCCATCATCCATGGCAGATGCCGAGGTGAGTCTGGCACAGGGGCGTAACGGCCGCACCCGCCTGCTGCGGCGAAGGGGGCGCAGTGATAGATTGCCTGCCTGGCATTGTCTCCACCAAGGACGGATCGATGTTCGTTTCCCTGCGTGGCCTGCTTGCCCTGGCGCTGGCCGGGACGGCCGGCGTGGCCCATGGTGCAGCGCCCGGGCCCGAGATCCTGATTTCCGACGCCAGCCGCTTCTATGCCCTTTACGACACAACCGATGGCCAGCCCAGCGTCGCCCAGTTGGCGCAGTACCTGGCCGAAGGGACGCCCAGCCTGGGCGAGTTCGCGAGCCGGCGACGGGTCACCGCCGAGCGCATCGCCGACGCCATGCGTCGTGACCCGGCGATGTACGCCAACGGCCGGACCTGCCTGGATGAACTGCCTGCGGTACGCCAGCGGCTGGTGCAGGTGTTCGCCAATCTGCAGGCGATCTATCCGCAGGCGAGGTTTCCACCGGTCGCGATCATGGTCGGGCGCGGCCGCCCGGTCGGGCTGACCCATCCGGGAGGCGTGCTGATCGGGCTAGAAGCCCTTTGCGCGGCTGACTTCATGAACCCCAATGTGCAGGACCGCTTCGTGCATGTGATCGCGCACGAGTACGTGCACATCCAGCAGACCGGTGCGATCGATTTCGAGCAGGGTGATCCGCGTGCGACGGTGCTGCGCCTGTCACTGGCCGAAGGCGTTGCCGAGTTCATCACCGAACTGGTTTCCGGCAACGTCGGCAACGGACGCCACGCGGCATGGACGCGGGGCAGGGAAGTGCACATCGAAAGTGCATTCGCGCTGGACCTGGACAGTACCGATCTGTCGCCCTGGCTGTACAACTACACGCCCGGTTCCGACGCGCCCTACGATCTGGGCTACTGGGTGGGCTACCGCATCGCCAAGGCGTACTACCTGCAGGCCAGGGACAAGCGCGAAGCGGTACGCGCCCTGATCGAACAGGACGATCCGAAGGCGATCCTGGCGGCCAGTGGCTGGACGCCGGGCATGTGGATGCCGGCGAAGGTGACTGGCGTGGCCGCGCGTTGATGTTGATTGCTGGCGCAGCCATTCATGCTTGAGGAATGATCGCACCGTTGAGCATTCTGTATTAACGTTTAGCGATAAGGAGATCGCGTGATGAAGCTGACGGTGAATGATTACGCAGCAGTTGCCTCGGTGCTTGTTTCAGCAGTCTCGGCCCTTTGGGCATGGAGCAGCGCTCGGATTGCGAAACGCGCGCTTGCATTGGCGCAGGCTGAGGCTGACCAGAACCAGGAGGGAATAACCGCTGAGCTGATAAGAGCTCTGAAATGGCAGCGAAACGGTTCTTCCTTCATGTCGATCTCCTGCTCTGTCAATAACTCATCGAAATCGCCAACAGTCGTCAATAGAATGGAGTTGATGATTCACTTCTTTGATCCATCCGGTATAGGAAATAAAATGCTACTCCCTTCCTGTGCCTCATCACCGAGCGGTTCTGACTTCTCCAGACTGGAACAGCCTCTGAACATTCAGCCCAGGTCTGCAGTATCTGGTTGGGTATCGTTCGATATCTCACAGTTGCCCGAGGGTAGCAAAGTGGAGCGTCATGAGATGGTGGGTACGACCTGGTCTGGGAAGAGGTTCTCCGTCAACGTCTATCAATTCGTCCGGGAGGCTGGTGATGAAGGTGGTGGTCAGTAGGGTTGTGGAAGTTGGAGCCATTGCCAACCCTGTTGTGAGTGATCGCAAGCTTATTCCATATTTGACGATTGATTGCAGCGGGAATCGTGACTTGGAATTTGCGATTGAAGCGCATTCGAGCGCGGATGAGCCGGGGGACGTGACAGCTACCTGGGCCCTTCAGAGATTTTCTAAGAAGAGTGTCTTCCTTAAGCTCGAGTTCCAACGGCCGGGAATCGCGGTTGGATTCTTGGAGTTCGATCTGCAGGCTCACGGTTTTGCCGTGGAATGGATTAGGTCTGTTTATGGCGCATATCTGCAATCGCTCAAGTACGGTTCCCGTCTTTCAGAGGGAATGGGAGCTCCCGCCATCCTGGTCGAAGTTCCACACACCGCCACCTTTCCTTCTTGGAATGGGATTTATGAGAAGGCATTGCGGAAGAAGTTCCGAAATGCGGGTGTTCCCCGGTCGCAGATCTCTAGCGAGATCGTCAATTACAAAGCCCGAATGCGAGAGCTCTGGTATCGCTTCTCAGTCGATGCAAGGCAGAAGCGAGAGCCAGTAGAAATCGATACGTCGAGTTGATTCGCTGAGTCTCGTGCTGAGATTGGCCTTCATTGCAGATGAATATTTAGCTTCAGATTGAATAGTAGATCCATGCTCGTACAACGGATGCTATCGGCATGCACATTCCTGCTTTGACGGCCGGCGCCATCTCGCTGGCATTGGCGATGACCGGCGGCGTGAACGCGGCCGAGGCACCCGCCATCAACCCGCTGCTGACACGGCCAGTGGAGCAGCTGCGGCCGGACGAAGTCCGTTTCATGCAGCAGCGTCTGGCGGATTGGCCACAGCTGCAGCGCTATCGTGACGCCAACGCAGCACTGCCTGCTGCCCGGCCCGGAAAGCCACGCGTGGTGTTCTACGGCGACTCGATCACCGAGGGCTGGGGGGCTGAGGGCAGTGCCGCCTTCTTCCCCGGCAAGGGGTATCTCAATCGTGGCATCGGGGGCCAGACCACGGCGCAGATGCTGGTTCGCTTCCCGCAGGATGTGCTTGCGCTGCATCCCCAGGTGGTGGTGATCCTGGCCGGCACCAACGATATCGCCGGCAATACCGGCCAGGCCACGCAGGCGATGATTGAGGACAACGTGCAGGCGATGGTGGCGCTGGCGAAAGCGCAGGGCATCAGCGTGGTGCTGGCCTCGGTGCTGCCGGTCAGCGAGTACCCCTGGATGCCTGGTATCGAGCCCGCCGCGAAGGTGCGTGCATTGAACCGTGCACTGAAACGCCATGCCGACGAACAACAGCTGGTCTACCTGGACTACCACACGCCGTTGGCCAACGCGCAGGGCGGTCTGGATGCCGACCTGGCCGGCGACGGCGTGCATCCCACCACGAAAGGCTACGCGGTGATGGCACCGCTGGCCGAGGCTGCGATCAACCAGGCACTGGCGAGGCGCGCCGCCCGGTGATGGTCGGCAGGACCATGCCGCAGGTCGGGCTGTGCTGGTGGGAACTCAGTCGTCGTCGCGCTTCAGCGCAGCGTCGGCAGCCAGCAGAGCTTCGGCGGCGGCGCTGAGTGCGGGGGAGGGCGGCAGCGGCGAACCGATGGCGTCCATCATCTGCTGCATGCCCACGAATGCACGCGCGCGGCGATCATAGATACCGGTGACCAGCAGGGCGCGCGTGGCGATCTTCTGGCCGTCGCCGACCAGCACGCGCTGCTCCATGATCACGCGCGTGCCGACCCAGCCGGCCAGGCGTGTTTCCAGGGTGAAGCGCTGGAATGGCCGGAGCTCGCGGCGGAACTGGATGGTGCCGGCGCCGACGATCGGCGCCCATTTCTCGCGCAGCGCCACCTTGCCCAGGCCCATGCGCAGGATCAGGTCCAACCGGCCCAGATCGAAGATGTTCCAGTAGCGGCCGTTGGTCATGTGCAGGTTGCTGTCCAGATCGTTGGGCAGCACCCGGAACTGCAGCCGCGACACGCCGAAAGGCGCCTCCAGCCTGGGCCGGAACAGACTGCACAGCAGCAGATGGAGCAGGCGGAACCAGAGATTCATGATTATTACGAGTGTTATAGAATCGACGGTACGCTAGTCTATGGCGACTGTCTTAGCAAGGCGCAGCCATGAGTCCGCGAACGTCCGACGCTCCCCAGCGCGTGATCGATGCCGCCGCGCAGATGCTGGCTCGGGTCGGGCTGAATGCAACCAGCATCCGTGAAGTGACCAAGCTGGCCGACGCGCCGCTGGGTTCCACCTACCATCACTTTCCCGGCGGCAAGCAGGAGCTGCTGGCGCGAGCCACGCTTATGGCCGGCGACAAGGTGGAAGCGCTGCTGGTGGCGCTGCCGAACGGCGGCGCAGTGCAGGGCCTGCAGCAGTTTCTGGCGATGTGGCGCGAGCGCCTGCTGCGCTCCGGGTTCCGCGCGGGTTGCCCGGTGCTGGCCGCTGCCGTTGAGGAGCCGATGGACGCGGTGCCGAGCCAACCCCGCGCAGCAGCTGCCGAGGTGTTCGCGCGCTGGCACGATCATCTCGCCAGGGCGCTCGTCGCCGAAGGACATGCGCCAGCCGCTGCGGGTGAGCTGGCCAGCCTGGTGATTGCCAGCGTGGAAGGCGCGGTGGCGATGTGCCGCGCGCTGCAGGATATCGCTCCGTTTGACCAGGTCGCCGCGCAGCTGCTCAGGGCTGTCGCGCCACCTGCGCGCTAGAATCAACGCGAACGCGCTGCTGCGTGCCCGGCAAGGACGTCCCCATGTTGCACCACCTCTCCCTCGGCGTCCGTGACCTCGATGCCGCAGGCCGCTTTTACGATGCCGCACTCGCCACGCTTGGGTTTCGCCGGGTCTTCGAGGACGAGACCGCGATCGGTTATGGGGTGGTCGATGATGAGGATGCGCTGTGCCTGAAGCTGCGTGATGACGCCGCAGCGCCGGGTCCCGGTTTCCACGTAGCGTTTGCCGCGGACTCGGCAGCGGCCGTGGATGCCTTCCACGCAGCCGCCGTGGCCAACGGGGGCGCTGACAACGGTGCGCCCGGCCTGCGCCCCGATTACGGTGACTTCTACTACGCGGCGTTCGTGGTCGACCCCGATGGCCATCGCATCGAAGCGGTGACCAAGACGCGGCCGGAGTGACGCAGCCAGGTGTTTCGGCGCCCGCACGCTGACAAGCACAAGCGCACGCAGCAGCTCACGCCAGCGATGGTTCGCGCGGTGGGACGCTGCCGGGTACGTCGTCGAACTGGCTGAAACGACGACGCCGGATCACACCCGGCGCCGCCCGAGGCGATCAATCGAAACGCCAGCGCACGCCTGCATAGATGCCCCGGCCTTCGCCAGGCGTGGAGCGGGCGACATCCCTGCCGGCGTCGTCGTAGCCCGGCGTGACCGTGGCCGCGTAGTGGCGGTTGCCGAGGTTGCGCATTTCCGCCCACGCCTGCCAGCGGCCACCGGGTGCGTCGTAGCCGATGCGGCTGCCGAAGATCACGTGGCTGTCGGCCCAGTAGCTGTTGGCGTAGTCCACCGCGATGCGCGAGGCGTATTCGGTGTTCAGCGCGGCGTACAGGCCGGAGGCATGATCGAAGCGCAGCTCGGCCTGGTAGCTGTGGCGCGGCAGGCCCGGCAGGCGGTTGCTGCCGAAGCGCGCGTCGTGGCGGTAACGGAAATCACTGAAGGTGTACGCTTGGCGCAACGACAGGCGCCCCGGCGCGGCCTGCCACAGCGTGCTGTCCAAACCGGCTTCGATGCCGCAGTGCACGGTGGGGCTGGCGTTGTTTTCTGCGATGAACAGGTTCGGCACCGGTTGCAACTCCACGCTCAGCAGCTCGTGGTTCACGTGCGCGTAGTAGCCGGTCAGTTCCCAGCGACCCAGCGCCGCGTTACCGCGCGCGCCCAGTTCCAGCGTGGTGGCGGTCTGGTTCTGCATCGGCACCGGCGCGCGCTGGCGGCCGCTGGACGGTCCGTTGCCCGGCCCGAAGTATTGGTTCGAGCCCCAGATCATCGACCAAGGATGCGGCGCTTCCACCGAGCGGCTGAGGTTGCCGAACCACTGGGTCTGCGCGCTGTGCTGCCAGGTGAAGCCCAGTCGCGGTGCGTAGTCCCAGTCGTGGTCGCGCAGGCGGCCGCCACTGCTCGGCCAGGTCACCTGCACATCGCGGCGGGTGTTGATCAACGCCAGCCCGGTCTGCATGCGCAGGCGGTCATTGAAGGCGAGGGTATTGCTGACGTGCAGTGTGCTGTCGGTGCCGTGGTGGCGGAAGTCACGCGTGCGCGTACCGGCGGCATAGCCGTTGCTGGCAAAGCGCAGCGACTCGCGCACATCGGCGTCCAGATCGTGGGTGACGCGCAGACCGATCGTGGTTTGGCTGTCCAGGCCGAACAGCCGGTGGCGGTGGTGGTAGTCCAGCGTGGCGTTGAGGTTGGCGTAGTCCAGCTGCTGGCGGTACAGGCTCTCGTTCAAGTCCATCGGATACGTGTGATAGACCAGCCCGGCCTGCAGCGAAGAATCCTCGTCGATCTGCAGCGTGGTGACATTACCGACCCAGGTACTGCCCGGCTGCGGGCGGCGCGCATCGATGGCCAGGTTGGCCGCGTTCGCCGCATGCGGATCGTTGCGGATCTGATCGCGGGTCAAGCGACCGGGCGTTTCGTGATTGGTTTCGCGGTAGCGAACGAAGAAACGCGTCTGCAGGTCGGGCGTGATCTGCCAGCCGATGTTGGCCATCGCGCCCTTGCCGTCGCCGCGCGCATGGCGCTGATAACCATCGAACTCGGTATCGGTGTAGGCCAGGAAGTAATCGAGATCGCCGTTGACACCGCCCCAGCTGATGCCGCGTTTCTGGTAGCCACGGCTGCCCGCTTCGTAGTGCAGCTGCACGCCGGCCGAATCACGGCCGCTGCGGCTTACATAGTCGATGGCACCGCCCAGCGCCAGCGCGCCGCGCTCGAAGCCGTTGGCGCCGCGCAGCACCTCTACCCGCGACAGCCACAGCGGTTCCAGCAGTTCGTAGGGCGTGCCGCCGGGGCCGGTCAACGGCAGGCCGTCGATCGATACGGCGATGCCCGAGGCATGTGCGCCCGGGCCGCGATTGATGCCCGAGCCACGGATCGAGACCTTGGTGCCTTCGTTGCCGGGCGATTGCGCACTGATGCCCGGCTGGAAGGCGAGTACATCGGCACTGCCGGCCAGTCGGCTGTCGGCCTTGGCCACGTCGATGACGTTGCTGGCGCCGGGTACGCGCTTCAGCGCTTCGCGTGCCTGTGCGCTGGCATCGGCCGCAGTGACCTGCACGGCATCAAGGGTGGTGGCCTGCGGAGCGGCCTGGGCGGTTGGGGCCAGGCCAAACGAGACGGCCAGGAACAGCAGCGACGGGGTAGGGCAGTAAGGCGCGAGCGACATGCGGAAATGCTGTAAACCACGAAAGTGGCGCGAAAGTTAACAGGTCGACGGCGCCACGTCACCCATCACCGGCGTATGGGGCTGGTGCACCTGTAGAGCCGAGCCCATGCTCGGCTGCTTTTTTTACGGAGCCGAGCATCGGCTCGGCTCTACAAAGACGGTTTCGCCAGCGCCTTCGACTTCGCATACAGCCGCTCTGCGACATCCTTCTCACCCAATGCCGCATGACACTCGGCCAGGCTGTCCCACACATTGGCCGAATCCGGATACAGCTCGGTGTTGAGGGCGAATACCTTCAACGCGCTGCGCGCACCGAGGTTCGCGAAGATGGCGTAGCCATCGCTGTTGATCGCACGTTCCAGCTCGCTGCCGGTGACGCCGTGGTCGTCGCGCAGCCAGGCCCGCATTGCCTGTGCAGCCCCTGCGTCATCGTCCAACGCATAGGCAATCAGGCGTTCGGACAGCGCAGCGTGCGGAAACACCTTGGGTGCGGCGACGGCCATCGTGCTCTCCACCAGGGTGCTCGACCAGACGTTGCGGGCGCTGCCGTTGGTGAGGTACACGAACAGCCAGTAGCCGCTGGCCAGGGTGTCCTTGTACGCCAGCCGCGCGCGCACGCGGGTGCCACCATCATGACCGACCTGGGTGTAGCCATCGCTGCGCGTGGTATCCCAGCCGGTGGAGAAGAAATTGCTCCGGCCATCGGTCAGCCTCTGCGGCTGCCAGAGCTTTTCCAGTGTTGCCGTACGCAGCAGCTTGCCGGTGGCCAGCGCCTGCAGGAAACGGTTCATGTCGCCCACGCTGGTCTGCAGATCCGCATGGCCCCAGCCGTAGTCCGGCCACGGGTCTTCGTTGGCCGGCTGCAGCTGCCCATCCTTGCCGATGTACGGCACGGCCGCGCGCAGGGCTGGCACGCTGGCGACACCCCACGAGGTGCTGGCCATCTTCAACGGCTGCAGGATGCGTTCGCGGGCGATCGCCGGGTAGGGCCTGCCGTAATGCGTTTGCAGCAATGCGGTCAGCACCAGATAGTTGGCCTGCGTGTACTGCACGCGGCTTCCGGTGGCGAACTGCATCGGTGCCGCGCCGGCCACCTTCAGTGCAGCGGCAAGATCTGGCGCCACACCCGTGTAGCCCTTGCTCAGCCAGCGGTTGTCCACCCGCTCGTAGTACTCGCCGATACCGGAGCTGTGGTTGAGGAAATCACGCACACGGATCGCCTGCCATGCTGCGGGCAAGCCCGGCACGTAGCGGCTGGCGGGTGCATCCAGATCCACCTTGCCCTCATCGACCAGCTGCATCACCAGCGTGCTGGTCAGCAGCTTGGCCATCGACTGCGCGGCGAAGATGGTATCGACGGTGGCCGGTGAATGGGTAGCGGGATCACGTTCACCGCTGGCGCCTTGGTACAGCACCTGGCCGTTGTGTGCGACCAGTACCGCCTGGCCGGCGATGCCATAGCGTTCGCGGTTGGCCTGCAACTGCGCATCCATCCGGGTCGGAAGATCGTTGCGAACATCCCCCGCCAGAGCAGGCAGGGCAACGGTCAAGGCACAGAAGAGCGCGGCAAGGGCGCGGTACATCGCGATGATCCGTCAGTGGCGATGGCGCATCTTGGTCAGCGGCGGGGGCGGGGTCAAGCGCATGGCGCCGGGCCATGCCCGGCATCGCAGGAACCGCCACCGGGAGCGCCGGGCCATGCCAGGCGACACCCGGGTCACGATCAGCCCAGAATTCCCGGCAGATCCAGTCCCTTCTGCTTCGCGCACTCGATCGCAATCTCATAGCCGGCATCGGCGTGGCGCATCACACCGGTGGCCGGGTCGTTCCACAGCACACGACCGATGCGCTTGGCGGCCGCCTCGGTGCCATCGCAGACGATGACCATGCCGGCGTGCTGCGAGAAGCCCATGCCCACGCCGCCGCCGTGGTGCAGCGATACCCAGGTCGCACCGCTGGCGGTGTTGAGCAGCGCGTTCAGCAGCGGCCAGTCGGAGACTGCGTCGGAACCGTCGGCCATGGCTTCGGTTTCGCGGTTCGGCGAAGCGACGCTGCCGCTGTCCAGGTGGTCGCGGCCGATCACCACCGGCGCCTTCAGCTCACCGTTGGCGACCATTTCGTTGAAGGCCAGCCCCAGCCGATCGCGGTCACCCAGGCCCACCCAGCAGATGCGCGCCGGCAGACCCTGGAACTTGATCTTCTCGGCGGCCATGTCCAGCCAGCGGTGCAGGTGCGGGTTGTCCGGAATCAGCTCCTTCACCTTGGCATCGGTCTTGGCGATGTCTTCCGGATCGCCACTCAGCGCGGCCCAGCGGAACGGGCCGATGCCGCGGCAGAACAGCGGACGGATGTAGGCCGGAACGAAGCCGGGGAAATCGAAGGCATTGGCCACGCCTTCTTCCAGCGCCATCTGCCGCAGGTTATTGCCGTAATCGACGGTCGGCACGCCCAGTGCGTGGAAGCCGAGCATGGCGCGGATGTGGTTGGCCATCGAGGCACGCGCGGCCTTTTCCACTTCCTTCGGCGCGGAAACCCGCTTCTCGTCCCATTGTTCGACGGTCCAGCCCTGCGGCAGGTAGCCGTTCACCGGGTCGTGCGCGGAGGTCTGGTCGGTCAGCAGGTCCGGCTTCACGCCGCGCTTGAGCAGTTCGGCCAGCACATCGGCAACGTTGCCGAGCAGGCCCACCGATTTCGGCGTGCCCGCCTTGCAGGCTTCATCGATCAGGCGCAGGGCTTCGTCCAGGTTGTCGGTCCAGGTGTCCAGGTAGCCGGTGCGCAGGCGCATGTCGATGCTGCTCCTGCGGCACTCGACCGCCAGGCAGGAGGCACCCGCCATCACTGCCGCCAGCGGCTGCGCGCCGCCCATGCCGCCCAGGCCGCCGGTGAACAACCACTTGCCGGTGAGATCGCCGCCGAAGTGCTGGCGGCCCATTTCCACGAACGTCTCGTAGGTGCCCTGCACGATGCCCTGGGCGCCGATGTAGATCCAGCTGCCGGCGGTCATCTGGCCGTACATGGCCAGGCCCTTCTTATCCAGCTCGTTGAAGTGGTCCCAGTTGGCCCAGCGCGGCACCAGGTTGGAGTTGGCGATCAGCACGCGGGGCGCATCAGCATGCGTGCGGAACACGCCCACCGGCTTGCCCGACTGCACCAGCAGGGTCTGGTCATCGTCCAGGCGCTTGAGCGTTTCGACGATGGCATCGAAGCTCTCCCAGTCGCGCGCGGCGCGGCCGATGCCGCCGTACACCACCAGTTCCTGCGGCCGTTCGGCCACGTCCGGATGCAGGTTGTTCATCAGCATGCGCAGCGGTGCTTCGGTCAGCCAGCTCTTGGCGTTGAGCGTGGTGCCGGTCGGTGCGGCAAGGGTGCGGGACGGGTCGTTGCGGGTCATGCGGCGCTCCGGTTCGTAGCAAATTCAAGGCAGGCATTGAGCACCTGCGCCAGGGTGTGGCGCAGCGGTGCGGCGTGGTCGGGGTCGAGCGGGGTGGGCCAGCTGTGCTCGTCCACCTGGTCCGGCAGGGGTTCGTGCATGTAGCCGCGACAGGCCAGCTCCATCTGCAGGCTGTGCACGCCGCCGGCCACGTTGCTGTAGTGGCGGGTGATCCAGCCGCCCTTGAAGCGGCCGTTGCGCACCTGGCTCATGCCGCTGATCTTCAGCAGGTTCTCCACCACGTCGCTCAGTGCGTTGTCGCAGGAGGTATCCGGTGCGCCGGACGGACCGGCGGTGCCGAGATTGAACTGCGGCAGTTCACCGTCGAACAGGTGTGGAATGTGCGAGCGGATCGAGTGCGCGTCATACACCACCACCGTGCCGTGACGTGCGCGCAGCCGCGCGATCTGCGCGGCCAGCGCGTCATGGTAAGGCGCGAAATAGGTGTCCCGACGGCGCGCGATCTCCGCTTCGTCCGGCTCGCGCCCGGCGTGGTACAGCGGCTGGTTGTCGAAGGTGGTCAGCGGGCACAGGCCGGTGGTGTTCTGGCCCGGGTACAGCGATACCCCGCTGGGATCGCGGTTGAGATCGATCACCGAACGCGAGATCGCCGACCGCACGGTGGTCGCGCCCATGCCGCGTGCGAAGTCGTACAGTTCGTGCACCCACCAGTCGGCGTCGCGACGCGCCAGCCATGGCGAGTGATAGTCGCCGATCAGATCGTGCGGCAGCTCGCTGCCGGTATGCGGGAAGCTGACGATCAGCGGGGCATCGCCCTCGTGCACCGTCAGCCAGTCGGGCTGGGCATTCATGCCTGCGGCTCCACGGTCGGCAGGACAGCCTCCAGGCCCCGTGCCAGCGCGCCGCTGCGCACGAGCGAGGTGGCAACCACCATGTCCGGGTGGAAGTAGCGGTCGTCCTGCAGGGTCGGCACCTGCGCGCGCAGGGTGGCGCGCACGTTCTCCAGTGCAGCGCTGGAGCGCAGCGGCGCATGGAAGTCACAGCCCTGTGCGGCGGCCAGCAGTTCGATGCCGATCACATTGGCCGCGTTCTCGGCCATCTGCATCAGCCGGCGCGCACCGTGCGCGGCCATGGACACGTGGTCTTCCTGGTTGGCCGAGGTCGGGATCGAATCCACACTGGCCGGATAGGCCCGCTGCTTGTTCTCGGACACCAGCGCGGCGGCGGTCACCTGCGGAATCATGAAGCCGGAATTCAGGCCGGGGCGCGGGGTCAGGAAAGCCGGCAGGCCGGACAGTGCCGGATCCACCAGCATGGCCAGGCGGCGTTCGCTGATCGAACCGATCTCGCACACCGCCATCGCCAGCATGTCGGCCGCGAAGGCCACCGGCTCGGCGTGGAAGTTGCCGCCGGACAGCGCCTCGCCGGTGTCGGTGAACACCAGCGGATTGTCGGACACGCCGTTGGCTTCGATTTCCAGCGTGGTGGCGGCCTGGCGCAGGATGTCCAGTGCCGCACCCATCACCTGCGGCTGGCAGCGCAGGCAATACGGATCCTGCACCCGCATGTCGTTGTCGCGATGCGATTCACGGATGCCCGAGTCCTGCATCAGCGTGCGCAGCGTGGCGGCCGTGGCGATCTGTCCGCGCTGGCCACGAATGGCATGGATGCGCGGATCGAACGGTGTATCCGATCCCTTCGCCGCTTCCACCGACAGTGCGCCGGTGACCAGCGCGGCCTGGAACACGGTCTCGATCTCGAACAGGCCGGCCAGCGCATAGGCGGTGGAGAACTGGGTGCCATTGAGCAGGGCCAGGCCTTCCTTTGCGCCCAGTTCAACCGGCTGCAGGCCGGCCCGCGCCAGTGCGTCCCGGGCCGGCAGCCGCTCATCGCCGATGAAGGCTTCGCCCACGCCCAGCATCACGCTGGCCAGGTGCGAAAGCGGTGCGAGGTCACCCGATGCGCCGACCGAGCCCTGCGCCGGCACCACCGGCAACACGCCCTTGACCAGCATCGCCTCCAGCAGCAGCAGCGTCTCCTCGCGCACACCGGAAGCCCCCTGGGCCAGGCTGACCAGCTTCAGCGCCATCATCAGCCGCACCACGCTGGCGGGCATCGGCTCACCCACGCCTGCGGCGTGCGAAAGAACGATGTTCCGCTGCAGCGTGGCCAGGTCTTCGCGCTCGATGCGCACGCTGGCCAGCTTGCCGAAGCCGGTATTGATGCCGTACACCGGCGCACCCTTGGCGACGATGGCCGCCACGGCGGCGGCACTGGCGCGTACCACCGGCAGCGCCGCCGGATCCAGCGCAAGCGGCGCACCGCGATAGACCTGTCGCCACTGGGCGAGGGTGACATGGCCGGGGCGAAGAACCAGGGTGTTGCTCATGTGTTGCTCCAGGAGGCAGGCAGGTCGGGCTGACCGCGCACCACGCGCGCGTGCAGCGGGTTGAATCCAATGCGGTAGACCAGGTCGGCCGGCGCGTCGATGTCCCAGATCGCCAGGTCGCAGTCCATGCCCACGGCCAGGCGCCCGATGCGGTCGCCATGGCCCAGCGCACGCGCTGCTTCGCGGGTGAAGCCGGCGATGCACTCGTCCACCGTCAGGCGGAACAGGGTCGCGCCCATGTTCATCGCCAGCAGCGGGCTGGTCAGCGGCGAGGTGCCCGGGTTGCTGTCGGTGGCCAGTGCCAGCGGCACACCCGCTGCACGCAGCGTGGCAATCGGCGGCGGGGTGGTATCGCGGGTGAAATAGAACGCGCCCGGCAGCAGCACGGCAACGGTGCCGGCCGCCGCCATCGCGGCGATGCCGGCGTCATCCAGATGTTCGATGTGATCGGCCGACAGCGCGCCGAAGCCGGCGGCAAGCTCTGCGCCGTGCTGGTTGCTCAACTGCTCGGCATGGATCTTCACCGCCAGTCCGTTCGCGCGTGCGGCGTCGAACACCTGCCGCGCCTGCGCAGGGGAGAAGGCGATGTTCTCGCAGAACACGTCCACGGCTTCGGCCAGGCTCTCGGCCGCGATGGCCGGAATCATCACGTCGCAGACCTCGTCGATGTACTCCTGCGCCTGGCGGCCCGGGGGAACCGCATGGGCGCCCAGGAAGGTCGGCACCACATTCACCCGGCATTCCTCGCCCAGCGCGCGTGCGACCTGCAGCTGCTTGCGCTCGTCGTCCAGGGTCAGGCCGTAGCCGGACTTGATCTCGATCGTGGTCACGCCCTCGGCGCGCATCGCCAGCAGGCGAGGACGGCTCTCGGCGGCAAGCTGGGCTGGCGTTGCGGCGCGGGTGGCGCGCACGGTGGAGACAATGCCGCCGCCCGCGCGGGCGATGTCGGCATAGCTCACACCTTGCAGGCGCTGCTCGAATTCGTTGGCGCGGTTGCCGGCGTAGACCAGGTGGGTGTGGCAGTCGATCAGGCCGGGCGAGACCCAGCGGCCTTCGCCGTCGATGCGGGTGGTCGGCTGCAGATGGGCATCGCTGCCGACCGGGCCGACGTGGACGATGCGGCCGCCCGCGCAGGCCAGCACGCCGTCACGGAGGACACCCAGGCCCTCACCGTCGAGGGTGATCAGATGGACGTTGGACCAGAGGATATCGACATGCATGGCATCCACACTGCGGCTGTGCTTATATGTCTATACAATATAGGTGTCCATTTCGGGTTGTCCAGCCATGTCCGATTCGCGTTCCCCGTCCTGTTTCCATGCCGCCCACGCGCTGCTCGCCGATGGCTGGGCCCGCGATGTCCGCCTGCAGGTGCAGGCGGGGCGCATCGCCGCGATCGACGTGGGGCAGCCCGCGCAGGATGGGGATGCCCGGGTCGGCATCCTGGTGCCGGGCCTGCCGAACCTGCACAGCCATGCGTTCCAGCGCGGCATGGCCGGCCTGACCGAGATCGGGGGCGGCGACGGCGACAGTTTCTGGAGCTGGCGCGAACTGATGTACCGCTTCCTTGCCCGCCTGCGCCCGGACGCAGTGCAGGCCATCGCTGCCCAGGCATACATGGAGATGCTGGAAAGCGGCTTCACCCGTGTCGGCGAGTTCCATTACCTGCACCACGATACGGAGGGGCGGCCCTACGCCGACCGGGCCGAGATGAGTGCACGTATTGCCGCAGCCGCGGCACAGACCGGCATCGGCCTGACCCTGCTGCCGGTGTTCTATGCCCACGCCGATTTCGGTGGTGCAGCGCCGAACCCGGCCCAGCGTCGGCTGATTCACGACGTGGACGGTTTTGCGCGGCTGCTGGAGGGTGCCCGTGCTGCGCTGGCCGCGTTGCCCGATGCGGTGCTGGGCATCGCCCCGCACAGTCTGCGGGCCGTCACCGGCGATGAACTGGCAGCACTGCTGCCGTTGAACGAGGGCCCGGTGCACATCCACATCGCCGAGCAGGTGCGCGAAGTCGACGCCTGCCTGGCGTGGAGTGGACAGCGTCCCGTGCAGTGGCTGTACGCGCACACCGAGGTGGACGCTCGCTGGTGCCTGGTGCACGCCACCCACATATCCGATGACGAGCGCGCCTCCATCGTCGCCAGCCGGGCCGTCGCCGGCCTGTGCCCGATCACCGAAGCCAATCTGGGGGATGGCCTGTTCCCGATGCAGGCGTTCGCACGCGAAGGCGGGCGCTTTGGCGTGGGGTCCGATTCCAACGTGCTGATCGATGCGGCCGAGGAACTGCGCCTGCTCGAATACGGCCAACGCCTGGCGCTGCGCGGGCGCAACGTGCTGGCTGCCGATGCCAGCCGCAGCAGCAGCAGATTCCTGTTCGAGGGCGCGCTGCACGGCGGCGCACAGGCGTTGGGTGTGGCCGCAGGTCTGCAGGTCGGGGCCAGTGCCGACCTGCTCGAACTGGACGCCGCACACCCCGCGCTGCAGGCGCGACGGGATGACGCATGGCTTGACAGCTGGGTGTTCGCCGCACGTAATGGCGCGCTGCGATCGGTCTGGCGCAATGGCCGCCAATGCGTGGCCGAAGGCCGCCACCTCCAGCGCGAGGCGATCACCACCGCCTTCGCTACCGCCCTGCGCGGCGTGCTGGGCTGATCGCTTCCCGCCATCGAGACCTGTCACGTGAAGGCCAGCAAGTCCGCCACGCTCAACCAGCGCATCCGCAGCGACCTGGAAAGCCGCATTCTCAGCGGAGAGTGGGCGCCGGGTTTCCGCATCCCCTATGAGCACGAACTGATGGAGCAGTACGGCTGCTCGCGGATGACCGTCAACAAGGTGCTGACCGCGCTGGCCGAGAGCGGCATGATCGAGCGTCGCCGCCGGGCCGGTTCGTTCGTCGCCCGGCAGCCACCGCATCTGGAACAGGTGGCGCTGGAGATTCCGGACATCGCGATGGAGGTCGGCTCGCGTGGCCACCAGTACGGGTACCGGCTGCTGCAGCGCGAGCTGCGCCTGGCCGACGCCGGCAATGCCGGTGAAGTGGAGCTGGCCGGCAGTGAAATGCTGCTGGCGATGCGCTGTCTGCATCTGGCCGACGGCCGCCCGCTGGCGTTGGAGCACCGGTTGATCAGCCCGGTGGGTGTACCGGAGGTGCTGGAGGTGGACTTCAGCACCACCGCGCCGGGCAGCTGGCTGCTGCAGAACGTGTCCTGGACCCGGGCGCAGCACCGCATCAGCGCGTGGGGTGCGGACACGGCGTCTGCCCGCCTGCTGGACGTGAAGCCGGGCACCGCCTGCCTGGTGATCGAACGCCTGACCTGGCGGGGCGAACAGCCCATCACCCGCGTGCGCCAGGTGTTCCTCGGCGACGCCTGGGATCTGGTGGCCCGCTTCGCGCCCGGCGCGCGCTAGCGCGCACGCTTCCGCGCGTTCAGATCAATACGTCGCGCACTGCCGCCAGCGCACCGGCTCATCCACGCCGGGGCGGGCATTGAGCTGCACGCGCACCGTGCGCAGCGCGGGGTAGCGCAGGACCTGTGTGCAGACGCGCGGCCACACATCGTCAAGTTCGCCGGTGCGGTTGATCGCCAGGGTCTGCCGGGTCAGCCAGACGCCGCTGGCAATGCCGGGCTGGCCAGCCAGCGCCCGGGCCAGATCCGCCTGGTAGCGGTCAAGGGTCGCCATATCCGGGTTGGGGTCGCTGTGGCCATCGTCTGCCGGCGTGGAAACGGCAGCAGCAGGCGCTGCCGCTGCCGGTGCGGGCGCCTGGGAGACAGCGGCAGGCGCCGCGGCGGCGATGTCGGCGGAGGCAGGGGCGGTCACCGCCTGCGGCGCCGGTGACGCCAGGTGCAGGCCCTGCAGGCCGAGGCCGACCAGCAGGCCGACGGTTACCGAGGCCAACGCGGCAATGGCGATGCGACGCAGGGCCTCGTGGCGTGCAGTGGCGCGCACGCGCGCATCGATGTCGGCCGGCAGATAGGGCTGCAGCAATGGCCACAGGCGCGGGCCGTCCAGCACCTCCACGGCCTGCAGCTCGGCGGCACTACGGCCATCGCGCTGGATCCGGCCTTCGGTGATCAGCACGCCGCCCTTGGCCCCGGCCAGCCGCGCTGCCGCGCCCAGTTCGTTCACCGCAGCGGTACCGATGCGATAGGCCAGGCCATGCTTGCAGGACACCCGCCAGGTATTGGGGCCATCGCTGAGCAGGAAATCGCTGCTGGGCTCGCGGGCATCCTCGGCAGGAACCTCCAGTTCGCGCAGGCCGCGCTGCTCGCGCAGCATCCGCTTGACCAGCGCGGAGAACTCCCGCCAGTGCATGCCGGCCAAGGCCTGCAGGCCCAGTTGCATCTCCTTCTGCCGCCGCTTGATCCACCACAGGTGAACGACGGCCAGGGAGCAGATAAGCAGGGCCGACAGCAGGGCCAGAATCCAGGGAAGCATGCAGGGAGAGCGCGGAAGGGGCGAAAACGGAAGCAGACAGTGTAAAGCGCGCACTGCCTGGCAGGGTCAGGACGTTCCCCACAGCAAGCGTGATGGAACGCTCAGATCGGCGTTCCGCAGGCACGAAAAACCCGCCAATCCTGAAGCCGTGAGGGGAGGGAACAAACGGCAGGCGAAGCGATTGGCGGGTTGCTCGCGATTGTCAGGCAAATTTTATTGCATTGCAACAATCCATCGTCAGGGCACGCTGCCCGGCGACTGGTGGCTGCCCGGCGCCGGCGCATCGCTGCCCGAGGCCGCCCGCGTCTCCAGCTTGGCCAGGCGCGCATGCAGGGCGTCCAGGCGTGCCTCCAGCGCGGTGAGCTCGTCGGCGGTGGGCACATGCAGGCGCTTGAGCACGCCCTGCACCTGGTCGTCGAAGGCCTTTTCGACCTTGTTCCAGGTGCCCGAGGCCTTCTCGCGCGCCTCATCCAGCGAGGACTCGACGTTGTCGCGCCATCCCGGGCCCTGCTCGCTGGCGCGCTCACGGCGGCGGGCCTCCCAGGCCTCGCCTTCCTTCACCAGCCCATCGAAGAAACGGCTGCCTTCGGCCTGTGCCCGGCCCAGCGCACCCAGTCCGGCCAGCCAGACCTGCTGGGCCGAATGGCTCAGCTTGCGTGAGAAGCGTCCGGCCTGTTCACCAAAGGTGGCGTCGTCGTCGCGGCGGTCGTCGTTTTCGTAGCGGTTCATCGCACTTCCCGTGGGAGTTGGACCTGCCCCGAGAGTAGCGCGCGCCGCCGTTGCAGGGCCGTGACGGCCGCTGTCGTGGTTCAGCCCAGCTTTTCCTTCAGCACGCGCTGGATTTCGCTTTCGACCATGCCTTTCATTGCCGACAGCAGGAAGCCGAGCTTGGCGGTCACCCGCACGGCGCCCGGCTGCAGCTCGATCGCGCCGTCCACGCCGCTGCCGGAGAAATTCAGCACATCGGCGCTCCACGAGGACTTCAGGCCAAAGCGCTCGGCCAGCTTGGCGGCAACCTGTTCGATCGCCTCGCGCGCCTGTGCGTCGGGCAGGGCGTGGGCGTGGCGGACATCGATGGTGGACATGCAGGCTCCTGGCGCAGGGCGGGGTGATCAGAGAGGGCGAGCATTGTGCGCATCGATCGCGTCCGCGCCAAGCGCTCATCCGGGGTTCTTCTTCGATGCCGGCCAACCTGCTAGGCTGCGCCGCGTGCAGAACCTGCTTGTTCACTTCAGTCAACAACAACAGCCCGACCAGCCGCTGCGGCCCGGGGTGCAACGCATCGTGCGCCATGCCAACGGCAGCGTGCGGCTGGGCGAAGCAGGCAACGGCGCGTTGCTGCTGGCGCAGTTCTGCATGGATGATCGCGGCCTCTGGCTCCAGGTCGGCAACGGCATCCGCGGCATCCATGTCAACGGCCGTCCGGTACGGCGCATGGCGCTGCTGCGCGCCGGCGATGCGGTGTATGTCGATGGCGTGGAAATGGTCCTGCGGGGCGAAGCCGAGAGCCTGCTGCAGGCGCCGTCACCGGACGGCGAGGATGCCGGCGACGAGCAGCGCCTGTTGCGGGGCGTCGGTGGCCTGCACCATGGCCGCAGTTTCACCTTGTCGCGCGCCCGCGTGATCGGCCGCGGCACCGAGGCCGACATCGCCATCGACGATCCGGCGTTCGCCGAACAGCACGCGCGCGTGGAAGTGCACGGCGATCGCGTCCTGCTGCGTGACCTGGGCAGCGCCGATGGCACCTGCGTCAACGGCGTGGCCGTGCGCCACTGCTGGCTGCAGCCGGGCGACCAGGTGGTATTCGATGGCCAGCACCGTTTCGTGCTGGAAGTGCCGCGTGATCCGCGCCGGCGGCCGCTGGCGGCCGAGGATGAGTCCAGCCACGAGGCCGAACGGGCGCCTGCCGAGCCCCTTCCTCCGCGCCGGGTCCGCCGCTGGCCGTGGCTGCTGGTCAGCGCACTGCTGCTGGCTGCGCTGCTCAGCCTGCTGCTCTGGTTCGGCGCGCGCTGAGCCTGTCGTCTCCGTGCTTCGGGCAGGCGCCGGCCCAGGTCGGCGACTGCCGGCGCAGTGCCGCGGGCGATGGATTCCGATGAAACCAAATTTCCCTTGCCGCGCAAGGCCGCAAGGCTGGTGCACTGCGGCATACTAGGGATCTTGCCCCACAGGTGTGACATGACGCGCGCGTTCAACTTCAGTGCCGGCCCTGCAACCTTGCCGGAATCGGTCCTGCGCCAGGCGCAGGCGGAAATGCTGGACTGGCACGGTACCGGCGCCTCGATCGTGGAAATGAGCCATCGCGGTGCGGAATTCATGTCCGTCGCCGCCGAGGCCGAGGCGGACCTGCGCCGCCTGCTCGACATTCCCGAGGACTACGCCGTGCTGTTCCTGTCCGGCGGCGCCACCACCCAGCAGGCGTTGATCCCGCTGAATTTCGCAAGCCCCGGCCAGCGTGCCGACTACGTGGTCAGCGGCCACTGGGGCAGGACGGCGGTCAAGCAGGCCGGCCCCTATGTGGACGTCAACATCGCTGGCAGCAGCGAGGACGGGGGCTACCGCGAGCTGCCCGCGCGCAGCACCTGGCAGCTTTCGCCCGATGCGGCCTATGTGCACATCACCGCCAACGAGACCATCCACGGCGTCGAGTTCCGTGACGTGCCCGATACCGGCGATGTGCCGCTGGTGGCCGATTTCAGTTCGTCCATCGCCAGCGAACCGCTGGATGTGCGCCGCTACGGCGTCATCTACGCGGGCGCGCAGAAGAACCTGGGCCCGGTCGGCATCGCGGTGATGATCATCCGTCGCGACCTGCTGGAGCGCAGTGGCCAGCCGCGCGCGGACATCTTCGACTACCGCTCGCACGTGGCGCGCGACTCGATGCTCAACACCCCGCCCACCTGGAACTGGTACCTGGCGGGGCTGGTGTTCAAGTGGATGCTGGCTGAAGGCGGCGTGGCCGAGTTCGCCCGGCGCAATGCGGCCAAGGCCGCGCTGGTGTACGGCGCCATCGATGCGTCCGGCGGCTTCTATCGCAATGAAGTCGCGCACGCGGCGCGTTCGCGGATGAACATCCCGTTCTTCCTGCCCAACGCCGACCTCGATGCGCGTTTCGTCGCCGAGGCCAAGGCCGCCGGGCTGCTGGCGCTGAAGGGTCACAAGGTGGTCGGCGGCATCCGTGCTTCGCTGTACAACGCCATGCCGCTGGCGGGTGCGGAGGCGCTGGTCGCCTTCATGGCCGCGTTCCAGCAGCGCTACGGCTGAGCAATGAACGGCGCGCACCGTCGGGTGCGTGCCCACGCAACAGGGAATTCCGATGGCAAGCAAATCCAGCAAGAAGGCGCCGAAGCAGGCCGCACCGACCAAGGACAGCGCTGCGTCCAAGGGCACGTCCAAGGCCAGGGCTGCATCGACGCCGGCCCCCACCCAGGCGCCGCTGGCACTGGCCGACGTGCGTTCGAAGATCGACCAGATCGACCGCGACATCCAGCGCCTGATCGCCGAGCGCGCGCAGTTCGCCCACCAGGTCGGCAAGGCCAAGGGCAAGCTTGCCGCCGCCGTCGATTACTACCGCCCCGAGCGCGAAGCACAGGTGCTGCGCATGGTGGTGGACCGCAATGAAGGCCCGCTCAGCGATGAAGTGCTGGTGCACGTCTATCGCGAGATCATGTCGGCCTGCCTGGCCCAGCAGGAGCCATTGAAGATCGGCTACCTCGGCCCGGAAGGCACCTTCAGCCAGCAGGCCGTGCTCAAGCATTTCGGTCGCTCGGCGCTGGGCCTGCCGTTGGCCAGCATCGAAGAAGTCTTCCAGGAAGTGGAAGCGGGCAACGCCGATTTCGGCGTGGTGCCGGTGGAGAACTCGGGGCAGGGCACCATCCAGATCACCCTGGACATGTTCCTGACCTCCAACCTGAAGATCTGCGGCGAAGTGGAACTGCGCGTGCAGCAGTACCTGATGTCGCGCAGCGGCCGCATCGAGGACATCGAACGCGTCTACGGCCACCCGCAGTCGTTCATGCAGACCTCGGCGTGGATGCGCGCCAACCTGCCCAAGGCCGAGAAGATTCCGGTCTCCAGCAACGCCGAAGGTGCACGCCGCGCGCGCAACGCCGACGATGCGGCGGCCATCGGTGGCGAAAGTGCCGGCCACGTGTACGGCCTGAAGAAGGTGGTGACCAAGCCGATCCAGAACGATGCCGACAACACCACCCGTTTCCTGGTGGTGGGCCGCAACATCTTCCCGACCTCCGGCCATGACCGTACCTCGGTGCTGGTCTTCATCCATGACAAGCCGGGTGCGCTGTTCGACGTGCTCAGTCCGTTCGCGCGGCACGGCATCAGCATGAACCGCATCGAGTCGCGGCCTTCGCACCACGGCAAGTGGGAGTACGGCTTCTTCATCGACCTGGCCGGCCACATCGACGACGCGCCGATGCAGGCCGCGCTGGCCGAACTGGAAGCACACTCGGCGCAGATCAAGGTCCTCGGCTCCTATCCGGTGGCCGTGCCCTGATGCCTGCCGCGGGGGCCGCGGCCACCGCCCCTTGATGCACCGCCGGCCCGCCGGCGTCTACGGAATGATCGAACGATGAGCAACGCGCAACACTGGATCGCCCGCAAGGGCCAGCCGCTGCAGGGCAGCCTCACCATTCCCGGCGACAAGTCGGTTTCGCACCGTTCGGTGATGTTTGCCGCGCTGGCTGACGGCACCTCTCACATCGAGGGTTTCCTGGAAGGCGAAGACACCCGCGCCACCGCGCGCATCTTCAGCCAGCTGGGCGTGCGCATCGAAACCCCCAGCCCGTCGCAGCGCATCGTCCACGGCGTCGGCATCGATGGCCTGCAGGCGCCCAGCGCAGCGCTGGACTGCGGCAACGCCGGCACCGGCATGCGCCTGCTGGCGGGCCTGCTGGCCGGGCAGTCGTTCGACTGCACCCTGATCGGCGACGAATCGCTGTCCGGCCGGCCGATGCGCCGTGTCACCGGCCCGCTGTCGCAGATGGGGGCGAAGATCGATACCCAGGACGATGGCACGCCGCCGCTGCACGTGCATGGTGGCCAGGCACTGCACGGCATCGCGTTCACCTCGCCGGTGGCCAGCGCGCAGATCAAGTCGGCGGTGCTGCTGGCGGGCCTGTACGCACAGGGCGAAACCAGCGTCGTCGAACCGCATCCCACCCGCGACTACACCGAGCGCATGCTGTCCGCGTTCGGCGTGCAGATCGAGTTCTCGCCGGGCAAGGCGCGCCTGCACGGTGGCCAGCGCCTGCGTGCCACCAACATCGCGGTGCCTGCCGATTTTTCCTCGGCAGCGTTCTTCCTGGTGGCCGCCAGCATCATTCCCGGCTCCGAGCTGCGCCTGAAGCAGGTGGGCCTGAACCCGCGTCGCACCGGCCTGCTGCATGCACTGCGGCTGATGGGGGCGGACATCACCGAAGAAAATCCAGCCGAGCAGGGCGGCGAGCCGGTCGCTGACCTGGTGGTGCGCTACGCGCCGCTGAAGGGCGCGCGCATTCCCGAAGCGCTGGTGCCGGACATGATCGATGAATTCCCGGCACTGTTCGTCGCCGCCGCCGCCGCCGAAGGCAAGACCGTGGTGAGCGGCGCAGCAGAGTTGCGGGTGAAGGAATCGGATCGCCTGGCAGCGATGGCCACCGGCCTGCGCGCGCTGGGCATGCAGGTGGATGAAACCGAAGACGGCGCGACCCTGCATGGCGGCACGCGTCTGGGCAGCGGCACCATCGAAAGCCACGGCGACCATCGCATCGCCATGGCCTTTGCCATTGCCGGCCAGATCAGCGACGGCGAAGTGCGGATCAACGACATCGCCAACGTGGCCACCTCGTTCCCAGACTTCGACGGCCTGGCACGTAGCGCCGGATTCAACCTGGCCTGACCTGCACCGCAACCGCCGGGCCACGCCCGGCGGATCGCATTGCGCGGTAGGTGCCAACCTTGGTTGGCACGCTCATATCGCCCGGTAGGTGCCAACCTTGGTTGGCACGCTTTTCCGCATAAAATGACGGAGGCCGAAGCCTCCGTCGAACATCACGAACCCCTCGTCCGCGATCAACGCTGCTCGGTACGGAAATCCACCGGGACCCGCACCACACTGGCCACAGCACGGCCATCCTGCATGGCCGGCTGGAACTTCCAGTTCTGCACCGTGCGCAGGACCGCACGATCCAGGTCACGGCTGCGTTCGCCACTGCGCGACACGATCGCGGCATTGGTGACGTTGCCGCGGGTATCCACATCAAGGCTGGCGATCACGCTGCCCTGCACACCGTTACGAAGCGCAGCTGCCGGATAGTCCGGCTTGCTGTTGCTGGCGAGCGGGCGCGCCTCGCGGTTGCGTACCGCCGGCACTGCCTTGCGCTCGCTCGTGGCCGGCGTGGCCTGTCGTGCGGCAGGTGGTGCCGTTTCGGCAACAGGCGTCTGTTCAGTGGCTGGCAGCATGCGCTCGCCGACCGGTGCAGGCGCCACCTCATCCGGTCCGGAATAGCGCAGCCAGAGCAGCGCGGCCGCGAACATCGCCACGATCAGCGCGACCCACAGCCAAGGCGATGTGGCCCGGCGCGGCGTACCGTCCTGCTGCATCTGCGGCGAATGAAGGTCTTCATGGGTGGTGACAGTCATCGCAAACTCCTTACGTCGGTTGACGACGTGCCGAGTGTTGCCCGAGGCCACGAAGAAAAGTGTCAGTGTTGCGTCAACGCAACCGGGAGGGTTCAGTTTGCCTTCCGGTATGCGTTCAGTTACTGCGTCTTGAAGTCGAACGGCACTTCAATGGTGCCCGGCACCGCCTGCCCGTTGCTCTGCGCCGGGGTGAAGCGCCAGCGGCGCACCGCGTCGGTCGCTGCGCGGTCCAGGTCACGCGAGCCGCTGCGCTGGATGACGGTGACGTTGTTCGGATAGCCCGTAGCGTCCACCTCTACCCGCACCACCACACTGCCGGTTTCGCCCGCACGCAGTGCGGCGGCTGGATAGGCCGGCGGCGGCGATTGGCCCGCGATCGGCATGGGCTGGCTGCCGCCACCGGCGACCGGCACGGTGCCGGGCGCAGCGGGTACCGGTTCAGCCATTGCAGGCGGCGGGGGCGGAGCGGTTTCCACCAGCTTCGGGGCGTCTTCCGGTGCCGGCGCCGGCTTGGCGTCGGGCATGTCGCTGGACCCGGCTGCCGCCGGCAGGGGTTCCGGCAGAGGCTCCACCTGGGCGGTTTCCTGCGGCGTCTGTGCCGCAGGGTCGGCGCGGAAGAATTCCTTGTCGCGGCCGGTCAGCCAGACCACCACGAACAGCAGCACCCCCACGCCGAAAGCGATGCCGGCGATCTTCAGGGCGTTGCGCGGAATATGCACAGTGAACGACTTGGCGGACGACGAGCGGGGTGCAGACATGGACCGGACCAGTACGGAATAGCCCGATTCTGCCACGGCCCGAATGAACCGGGCGGCAGAAATCCGCATAACAGGCGATAATCCCGGTCCTGACACCCACCACGACACCTGCCATGCTTGATCCAGCCCTGCTCCGCCACCAGCCCGCCGACCTCGCCGAACGCCTGCGCACCAGCCGCGGCTTCGAGCTCGACGTGTCTGCCCTGGAGTCCCTGGAGGCCGATCGCAAGCGCATCCAGGTGCGGACCCAGGAGCTGCAGAGCCTGCGCAACAGCCGCTCCAAGGCCATCGGCCAGGCCAAGGCCAAGGGCGAGGACGTCTCGGCCATCATGGCCGAGGTCGCCGCCTTCGCCGACGAACTGAAGGCGTCGGAAGTGGCGCTGGACGAGCTGCGCGAGAAGATCGAAGCAATCTCGCTGGGTATTCCGAACATTCCGGCCGACGACGTACCGGCCGGTGCCGACGAGAACGACAACGTCGAGCAGGCGCGCTGGGGTACCCCGCGCCAGTTCGATTTCAAGGTGCTGGACCACGTCGAACTGGGCGCCCGCAACGGCTGGCTGGATGGCGAAACCGCCGCCAAGCTGTCCGGTTCGCGCTTCACCGTGCTGCGCGGCCCGATCGCGCGCCTGCACCGTGCGCTGGCCCAGTTCATGGTCGATCTGCACACGGGCGAACACGGCTACGAGGAAACCAACGTACCGCTGCTGGTCAACGCCGAATCGCTGCGCGGCACCAGCCAGCTGCCGAAGTTCGAGGATGACCTGTTCAAGACGGCCGTTGGCGAGTCCACGCGCTACCTGATCCCCACCTCGGAAGTGCCGCTGACCAACATCGTGCGCGACGAGATCGTCGATGCCGAGCGCCTGCCGCTGCGCATGACCGCGCATTCGATGTGCTTCCGTGCCGAGGCGGGCAGCGGCGGCCGCGACGTGCGCGGCATGATCCGCCAGCATCAGTTCGAGAAGGTCGAGCTGGTCTCGATCTGCCAGCCGGAAGACAGCGAGGCCGAGCACCAGCGCATGACCCGCTGTGCGGAAGTCGTGCTGGAAAAGCTGGGCCTGCCGTACCGCAAGGTGCTGCTGTGCACCGGCGACATGGGCTTCGCGGCGGTGAAAACCTACGATCTGGAAGTCTGGCTGCCGTCGCAGGAAACCTACCGCGAGATCTCCTCGTGCTCGAACTGTGGTGACTTCCAGGCCCGCCGCATGCAGGCGCGCTGGCGCAACCCGGCCACCGGCAAGCCCGAGCTGGTGCACACCCTGAACGGCTCGGGCGTGGCGGTCGGCCGCGCGATGATCGCGGTGATGGAGAACTACCAGAACGCCGACGGCAGCATCACCGTGCCGGAAGCGCTGCGCCCGTACATGGGTGGGCTGGACACCATCGCCTGACAACCGGCTCAGGTGGGTGCCATGCTTGCATGGCACCGAATCCACGCATGGCGTGGATCTGCAATGCGGCTACATCCACGCCCTGCGTGGATGAGCCCCGCGATCACTCCACAACCCGCACCTTCTCCAACGGCACCCATCCCGCTTCGCCCGCCTCGGGCATGCACCACGCCCAACCATTCAGTGTGCGCAGCCCGCGCAGCCTCTGCCCCGGATTCACATCCAGTTCCCGCGCGCAGTAATCCTCCGTGGCAAACGCTTCACCCTGCGCATCGCGACCGATCACCGGTGCTGGCACGAAGCCAGACTGCTGCCCCTCGGCCTGGCACAGGAACCAGTCCTCCCAGCCCTCCGGTCCTTCATAACGCTCGCCCACCACCAGCGCCTGGCCGCGGAGCAGGGTGATCGGGTGTGGGAATTCGCTGCGGTGCGTGGTCGTCACGATGTAGTTCATGGCCCACTGTACCGTCTCCGCCGCGGGGCAGGCCCCCCCCCCACCCCCCGAGGGGGGGCGCGGGGGGGGGGGGGGGGGGGGGGGGGAGGGGAATCCCGGCCCGCGTTCAACGCCCAGACGAGGAGAGAGGGGCGCTGAACGCTGGAACGCGTTACGCCGTTGCCGCTTCCGCCGCCTCATGCGAGGGCAGTGCAGCCAGTGCACCGGCAATGGCGTCTTCGCGGTGCTGCGGCGAGTAGGCGATGCCCTCGGCACGCACGAACTCGACCTCATTGATGCCCATGAAGGCGAACACCTGGCGCAGGAACGGCTCCTGGAAGTCGGCCGGCGAATCGGTGTAGATGCCGCCACGGCTGCTGGCGATGATCACCCGCTTGCCACCGGCCAGACCCACCGGGCCATTCTCGGTGTACTTGAAGGTGCGGCCGGCCACGGCCACGCGGTCGATCCAGGCCTTCAGGGTGGAGGGGATGCTGAAGTTGTACATCGGCGCGCCGATCACCACGACATCGGCATCGAGGAACTGCTGCATCACCTGTTCAGCATCGGTCGCCTCGGCCGCATCGGTCTTGGCCAGCGAGCTGCTGCGCAGATGCGGTACCGGATTGGCGTCAAGATCGCGATAATCGACCTGCAGGCCGTCGATCTGGTCCTTGAACCGGGCCACCACCGCCGCCGACAGCTGGCGGGAGACGGAATTGTCGCCAAGCACGCTGGCGTCGAGATGCAGAAGCTTCATGGCAGTCACCTATGTTCTGGAAGGAGGGGGCGGGTTTGCCGCCGACGGAGAGAACGATAGGTTGTTGCAAAGGCGGAATAAAGGTGGTTGAATGCCACGTATTGTTCTAGATATGGAACTCGGGTATGCATGACCTGAATGATCTGTACTACTTCGCGATGGTGGTCGACCACGGCGGATTTGCCGCCGCCGAGCGTGCGCTGGGCATCCCCAAGTCGCGCCTGAGCCGCCGTATCAGCCAGCTGGAGACCGACCTGGGCGTGCGCCTGCTGCAGCGCTCCACGCGCCGCTTCGCGGTCACCGACGTCGGCACCAGCGTGCACCGTCACGCGCAGACCATGCTGGCCGAAGCACAGGCCGCACGCGAAGTGGTGGACCGCCTCAGTGCGGAGCCGCGCGGCGTGGTCCGCGCCAGCGTGCCGGTGTCGTTGGCGCAGATGCAGCTGCCCAAGCTGCTGCCCAAGTTCCTGGAGCAGTACCCGAAGGTGCGGCTGCAGCTGAACATCAGCAACCGCCGCGTGGACATCATCAACGAAGGCTACGACGTGGCCCTGCGCGTGCGCTCGCGCCTGGACGACGATGGCAGCCTGGTGATGCGCAGCTTCGGCCAGGTGCAGGAACTGCTGGTGGCCAGCCCGAAGTACCTGGACCGTGCCGGCCGCCCGAAGGAGCCGGAAGAGCTGACCCAGCACGTCACCCTCAGCATCAGCGAGGACGAAGCGCGCCAGCGCTGGGAGCTGCATGGCCCGGAAGGCGAAGTGCGCCGGGTGGACCTGCAGCCGCGCGTGGCCGGCTTCGACTTCCCGCTGCTGCAGAGCATGGTGAAGGACGGCTTCGGCATCACCATGCTGCCGGAAACCGTGTGCGCCGATGCCGTGCGCAATGGCGAACTGGAAGTGGTGCTGCCGGACTGGTCGCTGCCACAGGGCGTGTGCCACGCCGTGTTCGCCTCGCGTCGCGGCCTGCTGCCGGCGGTGCGCGTGTTCATCGATTTCCTGGCCGAGCACCTGCCGCCGCAGCTGGAGGCCTCGCGCCTGCATTGCGACGGCGCCTGCGAGAAGGCCAAGGAACGCATCAAGGCCAGCGCGCTGGGTGCGCTGGCGGTGGATGCGGGCTGAGCCGCGCGCGAATAGAGAATAGAAGCCCCGGCCATGTCCGGGGGCTTCTTGTTTCAATGCGTAGCTGTCATCCGCAAGCCCAATCGATCTTCATCTGTTCAAGATCGAGCTGGGCGTTGCCGCAGCCAAAGTTGAAGCCACCGAAGCCTTCCTCGAACTCGAGGTAATAGGGGCCGAACTCAGGGTAGCCCTGCTGGGGCAGCATTGTTCCACCGAGGTGGGCAACGGAATCCCAGCGACTCAGATTCAGTTCTTGTCCGAGATCGCTGAATGCCTCGATGTATCCACTGATGGCGCATTCGCTTTCCCATTCACGGGGCGATCTGCCCACATTGGGATCATCAGCGCGGATGACCGCGTTGATCGGCAACGCGACTGACGGATTGGCAGCATCGCCAATTCCCGCGCCCGGAATAGGGTCGTCCCCGTTTCTGGTGTACAGCCAGCTGTCGTGGAAGTAGCTGGCGTAGTCCTTCTCTATCCAACCGGGCGGGTCTTCCAGCAGGGTCGAGAGCGACTTGGGGGGCAAGCTCAGTTCGCCTTCAAATTCCTGCTGTGTGAGCCAGATCGCACAGTACTGTGTGCCGAGGATGTCCTCCATGGTGCGGCTGTGGGGATGCTTGGCATGGCGGTAATGCCAGAAAGGAAGCAGGTTGCTGTCATCGGGCGGTGTCATTGCAAGCGGACTGTCAAAGAACGCAGCGATCTCCTCCACGTGCGACAGCTCCTCCTGCTGATCGTCGACAAACATGCACAGGGCAATCCATTGCTCTCCCTTGACTCGGTACTCCGGGGGCAGGTGCAGGGTGAAGGCGTGTCGCAGTGGCTGCCCGTTGCTTGCACTGAGCGGCCATTGCGCGGAGGAGATGCCCGGTGGCAGGCCGAGGGTCCAACCGCCGCTCCATTCGTCGCCCCGGTCGACCCTGGGGAGTATCCGTTGCGGACCCAGCTCCAGGTCGAAGGCATTGGTCAGCGTCGGATCGAATACGGGGAGGGCTGGCTCACAGTAGACGGCACCAGGATTGTCGAGGCGCACGCTCCTGACCGTGTTGTCCTGTGTGCTCACGTTCGCGGTGACCTTCATCCCACCGTCCGAGATGAAGCCATAGCGCGTCCGCCCGGCCTCTGTCGTATCAGGATCTTCCGGAAGTGCTGTCAGGCGAGGGTTGGCGGCCAGAGCATCGCTGATGAACATGCCCGTGCGCAATCCTTCAATCAGGAGCGTCCTTGGCATCGAACAGGAGAACAGGACATATCCAACGGCACGCTCCTCATCCAGTCGGGCGAACACATCCTTTGTCAGGCAGGTCAGACGGCCCTGTTCATCCGGCTCGCGCCAGCGATTTCCCAGTAGCTTGGCCAGCGCGCTGGCGGGCATGCCAGGCCGGATGGAGAGAAGGTCGAGAGAGTTCATGTGGGCCATTGCCGAGCGGAAATGAGCAGGCTAGTGGTCTAGGACGGTGCTAGCCATGAACATTGTTGCGACTTGGAGGTCGAGCCGTGGCGGGGGCCTTGGGCATTTCCTCCGGCCGTGCGAGAATGCGTGGCCGGCCAGCAGTGCCGGGCCGATACGGAGAGATGGCCGAGCGGTTTAAGGCACCGGTCTTGAAAACCGGCGAAGGGTTAAACCTTCCGTGGGTTCGAATCCCACTCTCTCCGCCAATCATTTATGCAAGTTCATGCTTGCCATCAAGCATCCCGCCAAGCTGGCTGGATGACTTCAATGAGTTTTCGTCTATCGACTGATGGATAGGTTCGGTCGCGCTGCTAGGCGGCTGGGGGCATGGAGCCGGCACTCCAGGCCGACCGTGAGTTAGGCGGGGATTCCGTACCTCTTGGCGACGTTGCGAGCTGGGCGGCAGCACGTGCCGTCGAGCAGGGCGTTGAGAGTCGCATTCGCCGCGCCCTTATGTAGAGCCAACTTTTTAATTGGCGTTCTTTGGTAAAGCCGACGAAAGCACTCGGCATAGAACTGTCGTACGACCGCCGGGGTGTCCGGCTTGTACCCGCCCTCAATCTCAAAGAAGCGCCGGAGGCAGAGGATGACTAGGTCCGACAGCTGGACGAGGAGATTGCGTGTCGAGTCGAGGGGATAGCTGAACTCGGCAATCCACTTTGTTCTGCACGCCACTGGACTCCCGAAGCGGCGTCGTTGGGTTATTTCCGCAATGGCATGAGTGTGCTCATCCTTCTTGTCGATAATCAGCATCCCCCTCGCTGTGCGGCCCAGACCTTCTGAAACCCTATGGTCGATCTCGGTAATCATGTAGTCGTACGCGAGGGTATAGGGCGTGCTTGCGTGGGTGGGAAGGGCGGCGACATTGATCGCGAGGGCGGCTGCAAGTTTCGACTTGTCTATGGCAATGTAGTGGACGTGATGCTTCCGCGACTCGATTACGCTGAGAAGATCTCGTACAAGTTGCAAGCGCCGCTCAATCAGGTGGCCCGCAAAGGGACCTTCACCATTGGGCGAAAGCAACTCGCACCCATGTAGCTCAAAGGCAGCTGGAGGTGCACCGCCGAAATAGTCGTTGAGGAGGTCGGACAAAGCGGCGTAGGTTGTGTTCCACCCTTCATCGCGCAGGTTGACCCCTCCAAGCACAAATACTGGTTGCTGGGCGTCCGCCAAGTTCGCGCCGGTATCGCCCGACTCGTCCAAGTAGAAGAAGTGCATCCCTTGCTCCTTCCCGCGATTGCATTTACATGGTTGGGTTGATCAAGATTAGTTCAACGAGGGTGTTTGTCGTGGGTTTCGGATTGAACTCTGCGCCTTCCCAAGGGCATGCCGGCAGAAGCCGCAGTTGAGCAGTCCGATTCGACAGGTCTCACAGCATCAGCCGCTTCCACCATGTGGAAGCAGGCGCTGAACACACGCTTCTCCGCACCACTCGTGGTGCCGGAGGTACCCGGGGTGTAACCGGAAACAACCACCCTATAGTGCTTTCCCGCGCGCAAAGCTGTGCCGAGTGCAGGCTCTCCATCCAGGCCGTACGGCAGACACTGACCAGGACCCAGCGCAGGCTCGGTAGACCCTTCGCGAAGAAAGATGCGCTGCCAGACAGGCGGATGTCCCTTGCCCACTTCCGTCACTGTCACGCCCGCGATAATCGGCGGGGCCGCACGTGTCTCACGCGTGTCAGGCACGCCAAAACACGGTACGCCATCGTGTGCCTGGATCGTGGCGCGCTGATAGGTTCCCTGTGGCTGTGAACCCGCGGCCATCATTGGCAACAGCAGGAACACCAAGGCCACCGTCTGTCGCATCAACGGGTCACCTCGAAGTGGCATCTGCTACGTGCCGTCTTCGCGTACGGGTGGCGGTCCGGACGAGAGTGCAGTCGCGCAGTCCGATATGACGGGTTTCATGCTTTTGCCGGCCACGTCCACCATGTGGAAGCAGGCACTGAACACACGCGCCTGTGCTTCATTCTTCTTGCCCGGCGTGCCAGGTGTGCGCCCCCATATCTCCACCTGGTAGCGCTTGCCCGGCCGCAGCGCGGGGGCGGATGCCGCGCCCTCGCCGTAGGTGAGGCACTGGCTGGGGGGCAGCGCAGGTTCGGTTGTGCCCTCGCGCAGAAAATCATGTTCCCATAGCGGGGTGCCGCCGGTGCCCACTTCCATCACGGACACGCCAGTGACAAGGGGGGCGTTGACGCGCGTTTCATGGGTATCGGGCACGCCGAAGCAGGGCACACCCTCACGGCTCTGTATCGTCGCCTGCTGGTAGCGACCGGCTGGCGAGGAGCAGCTGGCCATCATCGGCAGGAGCAGCCCCAGCAGAGCCACCGGCAGTTGTAGTCGCATCATCGGGTCGTCCTCGGGAGGTTGTCCTTGCTGCTGCGGTCGGCCAGGAACTGGGAGAGCGCGCGCTCGAGTTGTGCGCCGATGCCAGCCGTCGCGCGATAACGCGTGTTGTTCATGCTCGACTGTGAGCCACGGAACGTGACGAGGAAGTAGTCCGCCAGAATGTCACCCTGGGCCTCCATGTTGTAGTCATGCAGCAGCCGCGTCTCGTCAAGCACGTAGTCGTAGCTCATGTTCGGCCGGGGTGCCCGCACCAGCTTGACGTTGTAGCCAAGCTGATACTGCCAGACGTGGGCCATCTCATGGATGAAGAACGCCTGGAATCTCACGGTATCCAGCGAGTAATCCTCCCGATAGATACCCTTCGGGAAGTACATCTGCCCGTTGGGCGTCACGGCGGTGTCCTTGTCCTGGAAGCCGAAGAACATCCAGTAGCCGTGGTTATGGACTTTCACGGTGCTGTAGTCGACTGCATCGCCGAACACCAGGCGTGCCATTTCGATCTCGCCGGCGGTCATGGCGCGTTCGTGACCAGGCGCACTGACCTGTACCACGGAGGTGCCCATGCCCTCGGCGGTGGTCACCACACCGTCCACATCGAACACTTCCGCCTCGTCGGTGCTGGCCGGTGCCGTACGCGCACAGCAGCCGGTCGGCTGTGTCGGCGGGCGCAGTTCGGCACGCACGATGGCCTGGCTCTGCGCGGTCGATACCCGCGCCGTCTCGCCCTGCGCATTGGTGGTGCCGGAAAGGATCTGCCCATCGGCCAGATGCAGCGTGTACGGCACCTCGGCCAACGGTGCGCCCTGCAGGCCGAGAAAACGGATGGCCTGATCGAACGCGGTGGGCAGTGCGCGCGCCAGCTGTGCGGCCGTGCTGGCGACCGCGGCCGCCTTGCCGGCACCGCCTGCGGCCCCGCCGCCGCCACCACCCCCTCCGCCCCCCGTGACATGCACCACGGCCTGCTGGCTGGACAACACCCGGCAGCCGCAGGCGAGCGCGCTGCCGTGCAACGCCACCGGCTGGCCGTCCACCATCAAGGTGGCATCGCCTTCAACAATTGGAAAGACGCCTTTATGCAGGGTAGGGCAGGTCGCCTTGTCGCTGACCCGCGCGACGCCGATGCCGTCGATGTCGGTTTCACTTGAGGCCGTGATGACCCGTCCGCCGCTGGAGGTCGGGTCCCCCATCACAATCCAGTTCCGTCCCATGGTTCGCTTCCATTGCAGACCAGGGCTCCATGATGCGCCGGTTCAGGTCGGGTTGGCTGAATAGGCGGCGAGGCGGATGGCAGGCCGCACTGTGTCGCGACCCGCCGTGGTGCTGCGGGTTCTGGATCAACGCAGGCGTGCCTCGGTCAGCGGCGTCGAGTGAAGACGGTCACAAGTTGATGTTTCACTCGCGGCGCTCTGTCGCGTGCTGCGCCAAATGCCGCATCTGCCTCTTTTCCAGAGGCCGCGCAGGGCAAACGATGGCCGCGCCAAGGCACCCGCCCTGGCCGGGATTGGCGTCCCGAACATACGTTGTCCGTCGAGTCGCGGTTGCACCTCCCATTGCAATCACGACAATGCACCGTCTGCCAGTTCATGGCGGACGGTGTGTGGGGATCTTTTGATCCGCCGGCATTGGACAATGTATCCGGCACGCCAACCCGCACCGTCCGCCACCTTGCCTTTGCGGGTGGCCCACCTGTGAGGTTGCCGCCATGCCTGATCTGCGCCCCGACTATCCCCGCCTGCACGCCCTGCTCGGCGATGCGCTGCGTGATCTTCCCGACGCCCTTGCTGAAAAGATGGAAGACGCCCTCAGCGATGCCGCCGCGTCCTCGCCACCGTCCGCGTTCTTCACCCATCTGCTGGGCCATGGCAGGAACCTGCGCGCGGATGGCCAGCCCTGGACCGAAACCCGCCTCAGCCCGGGGCGTGCGTTCGATCTGGCCCTGGCGACCCGATGCGCATCCGGTATCACCGCGCTGACGGCAGTGCTGCAGGCATCCCACGTGGCCCGGGAAAACGACGATCCCGACTGTTATCCCTCGGCGGCGCTGGTCCATGGCATGTTCGACGCCTGCCATGCGCTGTCGATGCAGATCGAGCGCTGCCTCGTTCCCTGAGCCGCCTGTTGTCCCTCACGCCTCGTTTGCATTTCCGCCGTCCGCCATTGCTAAGGTCGCTGCGCACCCCGAACAGGAACCTGCAATGACCCGGATGTCCTCGCTCACGCTGCTCGCACTCTGCCTCGCCCCCACGCTGGCCTTCGCCCAGTCCGATCGCGAGGTGGCCGAACACATGGTCACCCGCGCCGCCAATGTCTGCCCCGGCCACAGCGCCGAGCGCACCACGCCCACGGTGAAGAAGGTCCCGGTCGGCGCGCTGCGGGTGATGCTGGATCGTGGCCTGGTGATGTGCCCGGACCGGCGCCTGGACGCCAGCGCGCCGGCCGTGTTCTACGGCCGGGTAGGTGTGTTCGGCTGGAACCCGGACGTTCCAGCGGCAGCGACCGTGGTCATCGGCCAGATCGACGCGATGACGCGCAAGGACGAGTACCCGGTGGAAACCCTGGTGTGGGATGCCCAGGGCAGGGCGCTGAGCCAGCAGACCGTGCCGGCCTTCGAGCCGCGCCCTGGCGCCGCGGTGCTGTACAAGGTCCGCTAGGGCGCCATCGGAGGCGCGGTCTCCGGCACCAGCGTGAACCGGTAGCGGTTCTCGTAAAGCTTTACTTCCAGCTGCGTCCGGCCGCGCCGTTCGAGGGTGTACAGCTTGCCGGCCCAGGGACTGCCCAGGGCCGTGATCGGATTGATGTTGCCCAGCCGGCTGGCGTCCAGATGCACCACGACGCGGTCGTCCAGGTACGCCACCTTCACCGTGCTGAAGAACGTGGCGTACTGGCCGCTGGTCATCGCGGCATAGCCGGACAGCTCCGGGTGCGCCACCAGGAAGGCGAACTGCGTGCTGAAGTCGATACCGGAAAGATCCGGCGCGCGGTACTGCGATTGCCGGGCCCACGCAGCGTCGGTGCTGTCCAGCGCATCGGCGGAGGTGATGGGGAAGAACTGGAGATCCATGTAACCGGGGCCGTTGCCATCGACGCGGGCCTGCCCGCCTTCCACCGAAGCCGACGAGACCAGGTTCGGGTAGGCCAGCGCCGGCAGCCCGCTGACACGGAACTCGCTGTGCGCCTGCACCTCCTGCGGTGGGTTGAAGAACTCGCCGACCTTCTCGCTCTGGCAGGCCGAGAGCAGGGCCAGCAGGGCCAGCGGCGACGCGCGTCCGAGCGCGGAACGGGGGTGGATCATGCGATGTGCCTCATCCTTGGGGGACGACAGTAGACCACGCTCTGCGGCAGCGGTACTGGTCCGACGCATTGGGCTGCCTGTTCAGGCATGTATTTGCGGGGCTGCGTGCACAAGCCCGACGCGTGGATATGCTAGCGTTGAGACGTTCCACCGTTGGCCTGGATGCCTGATGAACTACGCTGAATGGATTCGCGAACAGCACGCTCGCAGTGTGGCGGCCGAGCAGATCGCTGAGGCCGCGCTGGACGGGCCGGCACTGTGTGCTGGCGACACCGAAAGCCTTGCGCCGCTGCTGCGGGGAGTGAGCCAGCTGCTGGCGGTGCCGGTGGCCGATGTGCAGATTGTCGGCTCGGCCCGCTTCGGCTTTTCGCTGCGCGATGGCGCGGCTTTCGATCCCGCGTTTTCCGATCTGGATCTGGCCATCGTCAACGCCGGGTTGTATCAGCGGTGCTCGGCGCCGACGGCGGCGTCGGCCGATGCTGCCCGCTTCCCGGAGCGTGATTTCCCCGCCGACGAGCGCATCGCAGTGCGCAAGGCATTCGATGCGCTTTCACTTTCAGTGGCCGACCGCTTCGCCTACGTCTCGGTCGCGGTGTTCCCGGACCAGGCCGCGCTGGTGCGCGCACAGGCAGGGCGCATCCGTGCCTACCTGGGCGTTGCGGGCCCGGCGCCCGCTGCCCGGCCGGCCGGTGCCGCGCCCGCCGGCGCCGTGGAAACCCCCTTCCAGCACATCGTGGATGCGGGCCTGCCGCAGTACCTGCTGCCCATCGCTGCCAGTACACCGGGCAATGCCTCCCCCTGGCTGGCCGACCGTGCGGCCTTCGAGCGCGCGTTCGGCGGCAGCAGCCTGCGTCGGGTGCGGCTGGCGGCGCTGGGGCGCGCACTCGCCGACCTGGCGCAGGTGGTGCAGGTGCACTGCTGTCTGGTGGGCGGCAGCTTCGTGGACGTCTCCAATGCCGTGCCGAACGATCTGGACATCGTGGTGTTCTACAGTGCGCGGGCAGACGTCCGCTTCGAGCCGGGGCGTGCGCTGCAGCGGCTGACCCGCAAATTCCTGCTTGAACACATCGACATGCGCTTCGTGCCGTGCGACGCCGAGCCGTGGCTGATGGTCAAGCTGACCTCGTACTTCACCCAGTTGTATCAATCGCGCCGGCCGGGCACGGACGCGCGCGAACATGGCCTGGTGCTGTTGCTGCCGGGTACCGGGACGGGGCAGTGATGACCGCACGCCTCGCCACCGCGCCCACGGATGCCCCCGTCGCCACCGAACGGGGGCTGATGCCGCTGCCGCCGCCGCCGCCGTCCCCGGCGCTGGCAGAGCGGCTGCAGGCGTGCAACCTCATGCTGCCCGCGCTGCTGCCCTGCGCGCAGCCCTGCGAAACGCTGTGGTCCCATCGCGGGCATCCGCGGCTGCGGGCGGCGGTGCAGCAGCTGCGCCATCCGCTGTCGGCGCACATGCAGATGCCGGCGTTCGATCTGGCCGCGCTGGCTGCGGCGGAGGCGGCCGAGGCCGACGTCTATCGGCAGTGGCACCGCACCGTGCACGGGCCGCTGTCGATGGCCGATGTGCAGCGCTTCGTCTCGCTCAGCACCGGCGGTGACGGCGCGCTGCGTAGCGGGCCGGTATGGATCCGCGCCCGTGATGGGCGCGCGCAGCTGCCGATGGTGCCGGCCCTGCAGGGGGCCGCGCGTTGGGACGAGCTGCTGCGGCAGCGGGCCGCGCCCGCTCCGGCTGAGGGCCTGCGGTCTGCGGTGCAGCTGCTGGCGCTGGCCAACAATGCGCATGCCTTTGCCGACGGCAATGGCCGGCTGGGGCGCGCGCTGTTCAATTTCTGCCTGCACCGCGCCGGGCTTCCGCAGGCCTGCTTCATCCCGCTGAAGGTGCTGACGGTGCTGTCCCGTGGCGGCTACGAAGTGCGCCTGCGCGAGGCGGAGCTGTACGGTCGCTGGGAAGGGCTGTACGCCTGGCACTGCACGGCAATCGAGTTGTATGCATGGCTGGGACAGCAGCCGGCCATGCCCGACCGGAACGAGGATGTCTGATGTTCAACAAGCGCTATTGGCGGGTGCAGTCTGAAGTGAGCGAATGCGGGCTGGCATGCCTGGCGATCTGCTCGTCCATGCTGGGCGCGGATCTGGAAATGAGCGAGCTGCGGCGCAAGTACCACAACTCCCAGCGCGGTGTGGACCTGAACCAGCTGATCGCGCTGGCCAGCGCGCTGGACATGCAGTGCCGGCCGGTGCGCTGCGAGCCCAGCGATCTGCAGCATCTGGGCACGCCGGCCATCCTGCACTGGAAGCTCAATCATTTCGTGGTGCTGGAGAAGGTCTCACGCGGCCGCTACCACATCATCGACCCGGCCCATGGCTCGCTGTCCTTCAGCGAAGCGGAGCTTTCCCAAGCCTTCACCGGCATCGCGGTGGAGGTCAGTTCCTCGCCCAGCTTCCGGCCGCGCAAGCAGCGTTCGCCGCTCAACATCTGGTCGATGATCCGCTTCAAGGGCGGCGTCGGCACCGCGCTGTTCCATACGCTGGTCTATACGCTGCTGCTGCAGGGCTTCGTGCTGTTGTCACCGTTCTTCATGCAGCTGGCTGTGGACGAGGGTGTGCTGCGCGGCGACCGGGGCTTCCTGATGGCGCTCGCACTGGGGTTCGGTGCAGTGGCCGTGTTCAACAGCCTGGCCGAGGCGCTGCGCGGGGTCACGCTGCAGCGGGCGTCGGCGTTGATGGGCTGGGACATGAGCCGGCGCCTGTTCCATCATCTGGTCAGCCTGCCGCTGACCTGGTTCCACCGGCGTCGTCTGGCCGATGCGCTGTCGCGGATGGAGTCGATCGACCCGATCCGCCAGCTGATCGCCAACGGACTCATCGGCGCACTGCTGGACGGTGTGCTGGCGCTGGGCATCATCGTGCTGATGTTCGTCTACTCGCCGCTGATGAGTCTGGTCGCACTGACTGCGTTGGGGCTGTACGTACTGATGCGGGTGGCCGCCATCCCGATGTCGATGAAGATGGGCATGGCCAGTCTGCAGGCGAACATCGCCGAGCGCGGGACGCGCATCGAAACGCTGCGCGCGATGCAGTCGATCAAGACCATGGGCGGCGAGTTCTCGCGCGAATCGATCTGGGCCAACAAGTACGCCGATCTGGTGCGTGCTTCGTTGAACAGCGCCAACCTGCAGATTGGCATCGGCGCGGGGCGCACCCTGCTTGATGGCCTCAGCCTGGTGGCCATCGTCTACATCGGCGCCCAGGCGGTACTGGCCAACACGCTGACAGTAGGCGCGCTGTATGCCTTCGTGGCCTACCGGCAGCAGCTGAGCAACCGGCTGACCACGCTGGTGGACCAGTGCATCGCCTGGCGCCTGACCGAGCTGCATTCGGACCGCATTGCCGATATTGCCCTCAGTCCCAGCGAAGAGGGCTTCAGCAAGGATCCTTCGGCGTCGGACAGCATGGAGGGGCACATCCAGCTGCGTTCGGTGTACTTCCAGTACTCGGCACAGGAAGCGCCGGCGCTGAAGGACATCAACCTGGCCATTGCGCCGGGCGAGTTCGTGGCCATCACCGGCCCGTCCGGCTGTGGCAAGAGCACGCTGGTGAAGGTGCTGACCGGGCTGTACCCGCCCAGCGCCGGCGAGCTGCTCTATGACGGGCTGAACATCGCCAGCTGGGGGCCGCGCGTGGTCCGTCAGCGGATGGGCGTGGTGATGCAGGATGATGAGCTGTTGACCGGTTCGATCGTGGAGAACGTGACTTTCTTCGCCGAGCGCCCGGACATCGCGCTGGTCTGGCAGTGCCTGGAAATGGCGGCAGTGAAGGAGGATGTGCAGCGCATGCCGATGCAGCTGGAAACGCTGGTGGGCGACATGGGCTCGACCCTCTCCGGTGGCCAGAAGCAGCGCCTGCTGCTGGCCCGCGCGCTGTACCGCAAGCCCAGCATCCTGGTGCTGGATGAGGCCACCGCGAACCTGGACGTGGCGCGCGAGAGCCGCATCTACCAGGCGCTGGCGCAGCTGGATATCACCCGCATCCTGATCACCCACCGCCCCGACACCATGCGCCTGGCCGACCGTCTGGTGCGCATCGATCAGGGCAGGGTGGTGGGCGATACCCGCAAGCCCACCGCAGCGGCGCCCACAGCAGCGCCGACCGTCAACCTCATTCCTGCCGTCGTTTCGCCGCCAGCAGTGGCTCCAGCAGCCAGTCCAGCAGCGAACGCTTCTCCAGAACCAGACAGGCTTTGAGGCGTGCTACAGCCAGGAATGAAACCACGCCGATGCGGGCATCCAACCAGAATTACCGGGCGCCCAGCGCCCGACAATCGCCATCCTTCACTGCACGGTGGGGCGCATATCCTAGCGTGCGGCGCGATAGAAGCTGAGCAGGCACTCGTCGCGGGATCCATCGGTAGTGAAGTGCAGGACAGTCCCGTTGGAACGAAGCTCGTAAGCAGATTCCCTGCTCACTCGTTCAGCGGCTGCATTGTGCGGGTTCGGCGGATACATGAACTGCTCAAGCGCGTATTTTTCCTTCAAGGACGCAGCGGGATAGCAATGACCCTGTTCCAGCTTGGCATAGAAGAAACTGATTCCCTGCACCAGGCGCGGATGGATCCTGAATTCGGTATAGGCGATCCGGTAACCATCGCGGGTCTCGATCGGGCTTGACCTGAAAACGACGGGGTCGGTATTGCTGTTGCCCTGCTGCATGAATTCACGTGCGCCCATGCTTCGGAAGAAATCGAAGCCCAGCGGCCAAGGGGCATCGGCAAGCTTCTGAATCACGTCTTCAAGTGAATTCTCGTTGCTGTCCTTTCCTCGGGCGCCGTCTTCAGCAGATGCCTGGAATGCGAGTGACAGGGTCAAAGACAACAGAGGCAGCAGGAGATGCTTCCGGGAGAGATTGAGGTTCATCGTTCCTGTTCCTGGAAATGGCCACCACCGCCACCACCGCCACCACCGCCACCACCGGGCGAGGGGCTGGGAGCAGGATGGGAACTGTCCCACCAATTTCCGTAGTAGTCCCCATACGAAATGTCATCTTCCCGACCGGGGGTTCCATTGACATCGATGCGCTCACCGTTCCGGTAGATCTCGCCGATCTGGCGTGCGGCGTCATCCCATCCTATATGGCCAGCCGCATAGGAGTCATAAATCGAACCATAGGTTCCGGCATTTGCAATGTCAGCCGGGAGGTTCATCGATATGCCTTGCGCCGCCAACTCGCGCTGAACAGCCATGCTGTACATCGTCGCTTCGCCCTCGGTCCTCAGACCCATCTGGATGGCTGCGTCCCTTGACATGGATGAAGTCCACTGCCCGTCGAATGTGGAGTGGCCAAGCTCATGTGTCAGCTGTGCGATAGAGTCAGCGACATCAGGATAAGTCTTGATGTAAAGGGTCTTGCTAGAGTAGTCGGTTCGGGAATGGCCGTCGGTCCACGCAATGGAGAATCCATAGTAGTTCTTGGCCAGTTGAACCAATCCCTCAAGCGTTGGGGACTTGTTGACAATGGCGTCCACGGCTTCACCGAGTGACGTTACCGTGTACTGATCCAAAGGATTGGGGGCGTCACCACCACCGCCACCGCCACCGCCGCCTTGATCCCCCGGACCAGTGTCATATGGATCATCGAAGTTTGGGGGATCAATGTCGAACCATCCGTCATCCCCTCCAGGCGGTCTTACCTCGATTGTTCCAAGATCGTTGGTGTCAACCTGGGCACCACCAGAAATAAGCGCAAGCTCTTCAACGGAAAGTGGACGGATACCAGTCTTCAACATGAACAAATCCCTTGCCAGACGTTGGATGGTTGATAGCTACGGTGCATCAGATCATTCTGAGTAAGCGCGCTGCTTGTAACCCTTGGATGAACATCCACCAAGGGGCCTGCGAGCATAGCAATTTTCCCACGCGATGAAGTCGCCCACTGGGAGCGAACTCATCGCCCGCTCTGCGCGAAGCGTGGGCATTGCAGTTCCGCGACAGCGCCGACCGTCAACCTCATTCCTGCCGTCGTTTCGCCGCCAGCAGTGGCTCCAGCAGCCAGTCCAGCAGCGAACGCTTCTCCAGAACCAGATCGGCTTTGAGGCGCATGCCCGGGGTCAGTGCCAGCGCCTTGCCATAGGCCTGCATCTGCTGGTCGTCCAGCGCGGCCAGCAGGCGGTACTGGCTTTCCACGGCCTGCAGGTCGGCGGGCAGTTCCTCTGGTGATGTCGGTGAGCGCGCGATCTTGACGATCCGGGCGCGGCCGACGCCGAACTTCTGGTAGGGGAAGGCGTCGTACATCAGCCGCACGTCGGTGCCGACATTGACGAAGGCGATGGCCGAGGAGGGCACCCACAGCTCGGCGAACAGCTGCGAGCCTTCCGGCATCATCACCCCGAGCGTGCGCCCGGCGGTGACCGTGGCGCCCGGCTTGGCCTGCAGCCAGGTGACCTGCCCGGCGGACTGCGCCACCAGATTGAACTGCGTGCCCAGCTTGTAGTTGATCGCCTTCTCGCGCGCGCCCAGCAGTTCGGACAGCGCGGTGGCGCGGTTGGCGTCACGCTCGGCCTTGAGGCGGCCCAGCTCGTGCCGCATCTGCTCGTGCTCCTGTTCCAGTTGGGCAATGCGCGTCTGCACTTCGGCCACCGATTGGCGCACGTTCAGTACCCGCACCTCCGCGTCGCGGTACTGCAGTTCGGATACCAGCTTGTCCGCGCGCAGGCGGCCCAGGTCGTGCACGGTCTTCTCGGCGATGGCCTGCTGTTGCTGGTACAGCGTGACGTTGTCACGCAGTACCGAAAGCTGGCGGGTGGTGCCCAGCATGCGCTCGCGGATGCCGGCCTCCTGGCTTTTCAGGGATGCTTCGGTGGCGCGTTCGCGATCGACCGACGCCTGGGTGAGGCGCTCGGCCATGCCAGACAGGGTGGCACCGGTGCTTTCGCCGGTGTCGATCACCGAATCCACCGAGACGCTGACGATGGGGTCGCCCTGGCGGACCTTCGCGCCTTCCTCCACATGCACGTTGCTGACGATGCCCGAGCGCTGGCTGATGATCGGCAACAGGCCGCGCGAGGGGACCAGCGCACCGGATACGGTTTCCTTGCGCGGGAACGAGGTGGTCACCAGGAACAGTACCGCCAGGCCCAGCAGCGCAACCACGAAGCCGGTGGCCAGCCACATGCCGACACCCGGTGCCTGCACCGGTGAGCCGAAGCGCTGCGTGGCGGCCTCGATCGCTTCGTTGCGGAACAGCGGAATCACATCCGCCGTCTCATCCTTTCTGGCTGGTTCCATGTGGCCTGCGGTGCCGCGTCGTTGCGGAGAGTGGGATGGGTAGGGACATCATCGCGCGATTCGGGGCGCAAGGCAGCCACGGCCACCGGCCACGTCCACGTAGTAGTCGTAATCGTCGCGCAGGCCGAAGCCCACCCGCCAGGAGATCGGGAACACGTTGGCGGGCTGGTCGGAGACCTGGGTCTGCAGGGTGACCGTGCGGCCATTGAACGTGACCGGTGCGGTGGCCTCGGCGTAGCGGACCGGTTGCAGGCCGTGCATCGTCCAGCGGCGTCGCTGCACCAAGCTGGCCTGTGGGTAGGTGGACAGGTCCACGCCGGAGGCTTCCAGTGCGACATCGGTGCCGGTGTCGAGCAGGACGAGCTCGTCGCGCTTGCCGATGCGCATCGGCAGGCGCAGCGAGTACTGGCCGCCCCACAGTGCAGAGGTGGTTGCCAGGGGTTGCCGGCAGGTATCGGCCGGCAGTGTCTTCAGCAGCTCCAGCTCGGTGGGCCGCAGCACCAGCGGACCCAGCCGGTACAGCAGGTCCAGGCCGATGATGTTGAACTCGATCTGGTCGGTGACCGTGAAGGCGACGTTGCTGAAGTGCAGATCGCCCAGCTGCACATCGACCGGAGCGGCCAGGCCGATCGCCACGGTCTGCCCGGGCCGCGAATTGTCGGTGGAGAAGTCGTCGGTCACCGCCAGGCCCATCGCCTGTGCGGCCTTGCGGCTGATATGCGAACGGGTGGCGCCGGTGTCGATGATGAAATCGGAGTCGATGTCGCGCTGCTTTCCATCCTGGCCGCCCCGGATCTTGCCGCGGATGACAGGAACACCGGCCTTGGCCGACAGCGGCAGGCGGGTTCCGGCAGGCGGCGGTGCGGCCAGCGTGGCCGATCGCGGCCATTGGCTGAAGGACTCGAACGCGGGGGCGGTGATGCCGCTTACTTCCTCGCCTGCACGCAGCGACGGCGCGACATGCTGTTGATAGAGCGCGCGGACCTTCTGCATGTCGGCGGCCCAGCCGGCGATGTCGCCTTCCAGCAGACGGTTGCCGGCACGCAGGCTCCGGCACAGGTACATGACCCCCTGGCTCTTTTCGGCCACCACGGCAGCGTCGGCGATACAGGTGTCGGCCCAGCGATTGGACTGGGCGATTTCGCCACGCGTGCGGTGGTAGCCGGCACGTGCGGCCAGCCGTGCCGTGGTATTGGATTTGCCGATCCGCTCCAGGGCCGCGCTGTTGCCCTGCATCACCGCTACGGTGATGCCATGGCTGTCTTCAGCGACCACATCGCGGGCCCCGGCGGGGGCGGCCACGCCCAGTGCGATCACTGCGGACATCAGGAATTTCATTGCCTCAGCTCCTCTGTGACACGTATCGGCCGCCCGGTCTCCCGGGTGGCCGATGTTCCGGTGCAGCGTCAGAACCCGCTGATGACCAGGTTGAACTGGCCGGTGAACGAGTTGGTGTTCGGATCGAACGTCAGGCCGATGTTGAACGACACACCGTTACCGAAGTCCTGGTTGAAGCTGGCGTTGTAGTTGCTCACATTGAAGTGATCGGTGGTCAGGCCCAGGGTGTAGGTCTGGCCTGCATACTGGAAGCTGCCGTTACCGGCCAGGCCCCAGTTGCCATTGGTCAGATTCAGGTTCTCGGTCAGGTTGAAGGTCAGGTTGTAGTCCTGCAAGACCCATGTCTGGGTCGCGCTGGCTACACCGTTGCCATCAATGCTGGCGTTGGAACTGAAGGTGGTCTCGCCACCGCCGTCGCCACCACCACCGCCGCCACCACCACCGCCACCGCCGCCATCGCCCGGATCCCACGGATCGGTCCAGTCCGGCGGATCCGGGTTGGGACCCCAGTCGTCCGGCGGGGTCACATCGACCGGCGGCAGATCGGTGGTGTCCACCTGTGCGCCACCGGAGACCAGTGCACGTTCTTCGGGGGAGAGATCACGAATTCCACTTGCAGACATCTCACAACTCCTTGTTTGTCCGATGCTGAGTACGGATGCGTCGTTGCCGCCTTCATGCGGCGCTCCGACATTTATCACACGAAGTGGACAGTGCTCTGTCAGAAAAATCTGATTCGGACAGAAGGGTGATAAACGACAAAAATGAACGCGCCCTGCGCTTGCTTTCGTTAAGCGGCCGCTTGCTGCGACACGCTAGCCCCCACCGCAGGCACTCAGGCAGCGGTCGCGTATTTCCCCGCACTTGATGTCCGGAAGGCGATTCCGGCAGAAATCCACGCTCGCCTGGCATGATCGACGAAGATCCCTGTCCTGGATTTCTTCGCAGTTGCCACCCCATTGGGATGCCGATCCCAGGCAGCCGCTACTGCTTCCGGCGGAATGACAGCTGGCATAGTGGTCCCGACACTGGTCCATGCATTGGCGTGCAGCCGTGGTTTCACGAACGCCCTGCGCCAGATAGGGGTCGCCATGGCTGCTGCAGGATGCCATCGCAACGACAGCCACGAATACGAGTAGTTTGCTCTGCACTGCAGCAGACCCTTTCAATTGATCGTATCAGGCTCTTCATCATCAGCCGGCTGATTCCATTCTGGCCTGAGTGGCTGTGCTGATGCGGAGATTTCAATCAAGATGCGATATCAGTGTGCCGACTGGGTAGCCCCCAAAGACATCAGGCAGGCCTTGTTTGTGATGAAATCCAGATAGATGGAGACCTTGCGCAGGCTGCCGCCGCCCAGCACATAGCGCGTCTTGCTTGGATGGTTTCCAGTGGATGTGCTCATCTGCAATTCTGCAGAGCCGTCCAAGGTCTGCACAACGGCCTCGCGCACGACCGATGCTCTTCGCTGCTGTCCTTGTACGCCTTGAACAACACTGTGTTGAACTGAACCTGGTGGCAGAGCCACACCGATTGGCAGGGCTTCCATCAACTCGCCACTGTTACCAGTATCCAGCATTGCTTCCTGGCGCTTGCCGTCAACAGTAATGAACAACCTTGGGACGGTCTGCGTACCGCTCAGGTCTGCCGCCGAGAACATCGGGGCGTCGCAGGCCGGAGCGGCAGATCCCTCCGCGAGCACCTGCAGGCCATCCTTGCCGATCAGGACTCGGCCGAGACGAGATAGAACATCGAGGCCAAGAAGGTTCGCAGGAATGCGTTCGCTGACGGATACCAATGGCTGCGAGATGATCAAGGGACCAAACTGGAGGGTCTGCGGCTGGGCCATCCTGCTGCGCTGTTGTGAGTCGCCCAGCACGCCGGACAGCGTGAATCCCTCCATGAGCGGGGGCGCAGTTATCGCCGCGGGATGCACTATGGTCAGTGCCGAGCCGGTGTCGACCAGAACCTCAACAGTCTTTCCGTCAATCTGCAGTTGCGCCATGTTGGGATAAGCGACACGGCCGCCGTCGTGATCCTGGCTGGACGCTACCGTAACCGTTCCTGTGTGCAGGGCGATACGTCCTTGGCCAGATGAATCGACTTTGGGAGCGGGCCGACCGGCCATCGCGGCGTAGTCTGGAATGCGGGTGAATACATCGACATTTCCCAATGTTTTGCCCCGCTTCTCCGCAGCGGCCCGAACGCGCTCCCGCGCCTGCATCGACAGGCGTGCCCATGCAGGCAGGTCACCCGCTACCACCTCGACGCCAGCTCGCAGTGCTCCGCAGACAGTCAGCCCGGCCAGATGCGTAGTCTGCTGCGCCATCTGGATACATTCATCTGACGCTTCGCGGGCTCCAGGAACGTCCAGCAGAACGCGGCGTTCGGCGGCCCTGGCCATCTTCTTTACGACGGTATTGGTTGCATTGACCTGCAGCTGCCGTAGTGCAGCGACATCACCTTGAGCCAGCGCTTGGCTGACCGGCGTGGGGTCGTTGAATATCTGCGTGACGCGGGTTGTCTCAGCGGCACCAGCACAGGATGAAACGAGCAGCAATGCAAGTAAAAGGGGACGCATGGGACTCCAGATGGATGCCGCGTCCGCGGACGCGGCATCCCAAGAGGGATCAAGGACTCTTGTTGTAGAGGAACTGGGCTTCGCCCTTTATGTCGTTGTCCGCTGAGTTGTAGATCAGGTTGATCTGAAAGCCGAAGCCGGCGCCGATATCCCAGTAGTAACCACCATTGACGGTGGAGGTCCAGGAACCTTCGTTCAGCTGCCACTTGAGAAGACTGCCATCGTTGCCGACGAAATCCAATGTGCCCTTGCCGTCCTTGAAGGTGCCGTCGGTGTTGAACTTCAGCTCGGTGCTGACCGTCCACTGGCCGAATTCATTGGGAATCGGGTAGGTCAACACCGCTTTGTTGAAGCCCGGCTCGCCATTCTCGCCCGGCGTGTAGGTCAGCTTGCTTTCAAAAGGCTTGACATCGATGAAGGTGAAGTCCGGCTGTCCGTCACCGTCACCACCGCCGTCGCCACCACCACCACCACCACCGCCGCCACCGCCGCCGCCGCCATCGCCCGGATCCCACGGATCAGGCCAGTCCGGCGGATCCGGGTTGGGACCCCAGTCGTCCGGTGGGGTCACATCGACCGGCGGCAGATCGGTGGTGTCCACCTGCGCGCCACCGGAGACCAGTGCGCGTTCTTCGGGGGAGAGATCACGAACTCCACTTGCAGACATCTCACAACTCCTTGTTTGTCCGATGCAGATTACGGATGCGTCGTTGCCGCCTTCATGCGGCCCTCGGACATTTATCACACGAAGTGGACAGTGCTCTGTCAGAAAAATCTGATTCGGACGGAAGGGTGATAGACGATAAAAATGAACGCGCATCGCACTTGCGCAACGACGATTCTTCATCTTGACGTAATGCGAATGTGCTATTTGACCTTCACGCAGTTGCTGCGCTAAACACCACACCTCACGCTCGAAGCAAGGAGTTGCACGCATGCAGGAAAATGGAATTCGCGAGCTGTCGCTGGAAGAGCTCGCACTGGTCTCTGGCGGTGCGCAGATGGACACCACCGATCTGCCGCCGGTGGATGCGTTGCCGCCGGATGACGGCGGCTGGCCGGATATCGATCCGCCAGACTGGACCGATCCGTGGGACCCGGGCGATGGCGGTGGTGGCGGCGGTGGCGGTGGCGAAGCGCCGCCGAGCGCGTATGAGCAGGTCGATGGACAGGCTGACACCGTCGCGCGTGAGGTGGAGGCACTGATCAAGGCCGATCCGGGTTATCAGAGCCAGGAGCTGGGCACGGTGATCTACCGCGACGCAGTGACCGGTGAAATCAAGACCAGCCCACTGGCGCGCGGTGATGCCAGCAACCCCGGGGCCATCAGCTATCCGCTGCTGGAGTGGGGCATCTCGCCGGGCCAGGTGGTGGGCATCATCCATTCCCATCCGGCCGGGGTCTTCCCGTCGGAGACGCATGAGGTCAACAAGTACCCGTCCGACAACCGCACCGTTGGCGGCGTGGCCTATGAGGGCGGGGACTGGGGTGTGGCCGATCTGCTGCGCGACAACGGCATGAATGCCGAAGAGTTCCGCTACTACATCATCGGGCCCGACGGTGTGACCCGTGAGTATGATTTCAACGACCGCGATGCGGAAACGCTGGGTACGACGCTATGAAGATAGAGGCCGCATGGGCGGTGGCCGTTCTGGCCGTGGGCGCAGCAGCCTGTGCGCCGGTGGCGCGTGCCGATTCGCCAGGGCTGGCGGTGCTGCGCAGCGAAGATGGACTGCCTGCGAACCGCTACACCTCGCAACACCAGATGAGTTGTGGCAGCCGCGTGTTCGAGCTCGTGGTGGAATCGCCGGGTCCGGTCAGGTTGACTGGCCTGAAGGTGGATGGCGTCGCGGTTCCTGCCGCGCAGCTGCAGGCCATCAATGCACAGGTACCGGAGCGCTCCTGGTTCCAGGGCATCGCCTCGTCCTGCACGTCGGCCCGCCAGTCGCTGACCCTTCAGCTGTCATCGCCGCAGGGGGCAGTGACCATCCCGCTTTCGTTCAAGGATGGCGTGCTGGTGCCGGCGGCACCCGCCCGGTAACGCAGGTGCTGCAGGCTGCCGGCCCCTGCGCGGGGCCGGCAGCGCGACCGCCCGTCAGAAGCGGTAGGCCGCCTGCACGTACACCCGGCGCGGTTCCCCGGGGAAGTGCCCGTTGCGCGCAATGAAGCCACTGGCCGCATACACCTTGTCGAACAGGTTCTTGACGTTGGCCTGGAACTGCCACTGCTTCCACGTGGTCTTCCAGCTCATGTCGAACACGGTGTAGGCCTTCACGCTCTGCCCGTCCAGGCTGATGCGCTCGCCGACATAGTCGGCACCGAAACCAATGGCCGAGTTCAGCGCAGGCAGGTCGTAACGCGTCCACAGGCCGAGCGTGTTGCGCGGTGCATTGGCGAAGCGGTCTCCGGAGGCGTTGGTGATGCCGTTCGGGCCCGCATCCTTCACCCGTGCGTCGTTGTACGCGTAGGTGAGGTTCACCACCCAGCGATCGGTCACATCGGCCAGCAGATCGAGTTCCATGCCGGTGCTGCGCACCAGGCCCAGCGCGGCGAGCTGGTTCACGCCTGCGGTCACTTCGCCGGTGGCCTGCACGATGTTGCTGCGGTCGATGCGGTAGGCCGCCATGTTCAGGGTCACACGCTCGGCCAGCAGCGACTTCATGCCTATCTCCCACTGTTTGCTGCGTTCAGCGTCGAACGGGCCGCCGGCAGCACGGTCCTGGTTGGCCGCGCTCTGTGGCACGAATCCGCTGGCCACGTTCGCGTACAGGTTCAGCCCCTCGCGCACGGTGAAAGTGCTGCCCAGCCGCCAGCTGAGGTCGTGCCCATCCACGCTGCTGCCGCCGAGGCGATCCTCGTCCTTGAAGCCATCCCAGCGCAGGCCGGCCAGCACATGCCAGCGCGTGCCCAGCGCAAGTTCGTCCTGCAGGTAGCCGCCGTAGCGGGTGCTGCGCGTGGAAGTGCTGCGCCAGGGCAGGGTAGTCAGAGCGTAGTCGTGCCAGGTGCTGGCGCCATACACTGGATTGAACAGGTCGATGCCACGCACCGGCCCCGCACCGCGCGCGAGGTCGGCACTGTTGGCGGTCTGCGCGGTGAAGTCGGCATCGAGCTGGTACACGTCAGCGCCGAACAGCACTTTATGCTCGATGCGGCCGGTACTGACCCGCCACACGGCATTGCCGTTGACAGTAAACGCCTCGTTGTCGCGGATCTGGTTGCGCAGCTGGCGCGTCATCCACTCGGCCACGCCATCGCGATCGCGGTCGATCAGCCCCATCGGCTCGTGATACATCTGGTGCTCGTTGTTGGTGAACCAGCGCGCGGCGAAATCCACATCCAGATTCGAGGCCGGCGCGAAGCGATACTGCGCCAGGGCGACCTTCGCGCGCATGTCGAGGAAGTCGCTGGCCTCGTTGTGGTTCCAGCGGCGATCGGTCAGGAACGTACCTGCGTCATTCACCGGTACACCCCGCAGGCGGTTGCCGCCCAGGTTCTGGGTGATGTCGGTGAACTGCAGGGTCAGCTCGCCGGTATCGCCCACATCGAAGGCCAACGATGCATCGCCGATCACGCTTTCGCTGTCGGTGTTCCAGCGCACGCCCTGCTCGGTGTCGCCGTACAGACCGGCGCGGTAGCGCACGCGGCCGGCCGCATCCAGGGGGCCGGTGGCCTCGACCGAGCCGGCGCGGAAATCCTCGTTGCCCAGCTGGACTTCGATGCGGCGCTCAGCCGTGGCCCGCGGTTTGCGGGTCACATAATTGATGACGCCGCCGGCATCACCACCGCCATACAGTGCGCCGGCCGGACCCTTCAGCACCTCCACCCGCTCGATGTTGAACAGCTGGGGCACCGCGAAGCCCGCATACGGGTCGCCGCGCAGGCCGTCATAGAGCACGTTTTCCTGCCGGAAGCCACGCAGGGTCACGCCCGCATAGCTGAAGAAGCTGATGCCGCTGATGCTGCGGTACAGGTCGGTCACCTGGCGCGCAGCCTGGTCGTCGATCAACTCGCGCGGCACCACCTGCACCGATTGCGGCACCAGCTCCAGCGGGGTATCGGTGCGGGTGCCAACCGCGGCGTCGTCAACCCGGTACAGCGTCTGAGCACGGCCACGCACTTCGACCTTGTCGAGCTGGGTGGTCGCGGTGGTGGGTGGGGCGGCGGCCTGTGCCAGGGGCGCCAGGGGCAGGGCGAGGGCCGCGCACAGCGCGCGGCGGCGGAGCGGGAATAGGGTCATGGGAGGGGATTGGCAACCGCAAATGAGAAAGATTAGCATTTGCAGTGATGATGTGCCTATTCCCTGATGGCGCGATGGACATCTGGGCACGTGCGGAGGACGTTACGCCCGTATCGTCGCAACCTCCCTCCGGCCCGCGGCCTCGGTCATCACGACGGCGAGCTGCTTGAGCGAGTAGGGCTTGCGCAGCAGGGTGAAGCCGTGGCCGGGGTCGCGTGCCAGCAGCTCGCTGTAGCCGCTGGTCAGGATGATGGGCAGATCCGGAAAGCGATCACGCACGTGCCGGGCCAGTTCCAGGCCGTTGGTGCCGGGCATCACCACGTCGCTGAACATCACATGGAACCGCGTGGCGTCCTGTTCCAGTTCGGCAAGTGCCTCATTGGCGTTGCGGGCCAGTACCACCTCATAGTCGAGTTCGCGCAGGGCTCCGACCGCGAACTCGGCCACATCCACGTTGTCCTCCACCACCAGCACGCACAGCCCGTGCCCGTGCAGCAGGCCCGGCTGTGCCGCCGGCCGCGCCACCGCCTCGCCGGAACGGGTGAGCGGCAGATACAGCGTGAACCGGGTACCGACGCCAGCCTCGCTCTTGACGTCCACCTCGCCTTCGGACTGCTTGACGAAACCGAATACCTGGCTGAGGCCCAGGCCGGTGCCGGCACCAATACCTTTGGTGGTGAAGAAGGGTTCGAAGATGCGATCCACCACGCCAGGGTCGATGCCAGTGCCCGTATCGGTCACGCTGATGGCGGCGAAGTCACCTTTCAGCGGTGCCGCGAAGCGGACCGAAGGCACCGCTGTAACCTGCTCGACGTCGATGGTGACCGTGCCGTGGCCGTCGATCGCATCGCGCGCATTGACGGCGATGTTGATCAGCGCGGTGTCCAGCTGGGTGCGGTCCAGCAGCACCGGCAGCGGGCGATCAGGCAGGTTGACCGACACCTGGATGCGTGCCCCCAGTACCGTGGTGATGATGTCCGACAGGGCCTGCACGCTCTCGCACAGGTCGAACACCTCCGGTGACAGGCTCTGCCGGCGCGAGAAGGCCAGCAGCTGCGCTGTCAGCCGTGTGGCCCGGTCCGACGCATTGCCGATCGCCTGCACGTAGCGGCGTCGCGGATCTTCCGCCGGCCAGGTATGCAGCAGCATGTCCACCGAGCCGGTGATGACCTGCAGCAGGTTGTTGAAGTCGTGCGCGACGCCTCCGGTGAGCTGGCCGATGGCTTCCAGCTTCTGCGACTGCCTGAGCTGCTCACGGGCCCGCACCAGTTCCAGGTGCGCCTCGCGCGCCTGTTCGGTGATCGCGGCCACTTGGCGGCTGTGCAGGTCGCGCTCGATCACGCGTTCGGTCTGCTCGCTGACCACGCAGATGATCCCGGCGACGGCACCGCTGGCATCGCGCAGAGGCGAATAGGAGAAGGTCCAGAAGGTCTCGCGCAGCGTGCCGTCGCGGTCCATCATCAGCGGCAGGTTCTTGAAGCTGCGGCTGCGGCCCGCGAACGCCGCATCGATGGCATGCTCCACATCGGCCCAGACGTCAGACCACACCACGTCCAGGCGGTTGCCCATGGCGCCGTGCAGCTTGTCACCCAGCATCGGCAGGTAGGCATCGTTGAAGAAGAATGCCTTTTCGCTCAGGCCCCAGGCGATCCACAGAGGTTCCGGAGAGTCGAGGATCATCGCAAGCAGCGTGCGCAGCTCGCAGGGCGCCTGTGCCGCCGCCGGCGAGCGTGCCCAGTCGCTGTCCTGCAGCAGGCGATAGGCAAGCTGGTCGGGTGCGGAGACGGGAAGGGGGAAAGGATGCATGGCCGTCGGCGCGGGAAGGTGCGGCAGCATAGCCGAACCGATGTCAGCAGGGCCTGCACATCGCCAATGGGTCGGGGCAACCGCAGCGGCTAGCCTGGCTCCTGGCCTGGTTGCCCGGCCAGGGCGTGCCGGCCTGCCGGCGTCAGGTCGATGTCCGCATCCTCGGCCTGCACCGCAAAGCCCGCATTCACTGCCCAGGTCGCAGCGTCACCGCGCACCGGCTGCGCGTCGGCGATGTCCTGCAGGATCCTGATCTGCGCTGCAGTCAGCTCCATCGCCTCATACCCCCAGCAGCGACGAGAGCCGCCACTCCGAAACACGCGCGTGGCTGATCGGCTGGTGGCAGCCGCAACGCTCGCAGCGGAACAGGGCACCGCCTGGCAGCTGCAGCAGTGTGTCCTCACTGGCGGAGGTGGTCTCCGCGCAATGGTGGCAGGTGACGGTGAGCGCGGTGATGCGTTCAACGCCACCGGACAGGTTGAAGACGGCTTCGAAAGCGCGGATGACAGGGTGGGACATAACCACTCGCGAGTAGTACACGTCCGCATCCTCGCCTGCCATCCGTGACGGCGCAGTCAGCTGCGTGCATCGACCGGATCAAGATACTCCACCGTCAGAGCTCCTTCCTTCAGAGGTCCTTCTTCTTGCCGCTCAGATCCAATGGCTTGTCATCGCCCTTGCGCTCGCTGGACCAGACTTCAAGACTCTTGTTGCAGCGGCTTTCGCGTGCGGCGACCTGCGGCGGCAGGTCCTTCAGGTGCGGTGACTCCTGGCAGCCCGAATGCATGGCCGTGTCGTCATAGGTGGCGCAGGCAGCGAGCGAGGCAAGCATGACGGCATAGACCGAGGCGCGCAGCGCGGCGGGGGCGGAGCAGATCGGCATGGACGGCATCCTGGAAAGAGGGGGTGCCTAATTCAATAATGTGACCCCGTGCCGACGCAATCGGTCTGCCTGCACTTGTTATTCAGTAACAAGTGTGGCGATACTCTGCGGTTGTGGCATCTGCGGGCTACGCGACGCAGATCATGAACAGTGCGGACAGCGCCAGCATCAGCATGAAGACCCGTCGGCTCAAGGCCAGGCAGGCCAGGCAGGCGGCCAGGGCCCAGGCCGCCAGCAGGATGCAGGTGAGCAGCCACAGGCCGATGGTCATCAGTGACCCTGCAGCAATGGCTGACAGAGCGGACGCCTTGAACAGCGCGATACCCAGCACACTGCCCAGCACGCCGGCCTGCAGGGCGACCGCGTCATGGTGGGCAGGGGCACGGCGGGGAGGCATTGCGGTCCGGACGATCGACCAGGGGGTGTTGATCGAAGTCTGCCCGAACGGATATCCACGCCATGTGTAGTCCCGTCGGCGGCCGCCGCAGGCCTGCCTGCCGCGTGCGGCGCTGCGGGACGGCCGCAGGACAGCAGTGTCAGTGACTGCGGGCGACCGTGCGTGCGCGGTTCTTTTCCAGCATCACCGCTACGCACCACAGCAGCAGGCCACCGAAGGCCGTGGCTGCGCCGACATAGCCGGTGGTGGCGGGACTGAAGCCGGCGCTGATGGCCATGCCACCCAGCCACGGCCCCAGCGCGTTGGCGGTGTTGAACGCGGCATGGTTGGAGGCCGCAGCCAGCGTCTGCGCTTCCCCCGCCACATCCATCAGGCGGGTCTGCAGTACGGCGGCAAGCGCACCCATGGTGCCCACGGTGATGATCATCGGGCCGATGGTCCACACCGACTGCGCAGCCAGCGGATACAGCAGCAGCATCACGATCGACCACGCCAGTACCAGCGCGGCGGCCTTGAAGTGGAATCTGTCCACCAGCCAGCCGCCGGCGATGTTGCCGATGATGGCGCCGATGCCGAACACACCCACGGCGAGCGGCATCCACGATTCGGCAACCCCGGTCACCTGCACCAGGGTCGGCGCAAGATAGGTGAACACACAGAACATGCCGGCGAATCCGACCGCACCGATGGCCAGTGCCAGCCATACCTGCGTGGTGTTGAAGGCGCGCAGCTCGCGCATCGGCGAGGTGCGCACCTCCTCCGGGTCGGGCAGCAGGAAGCGCGCGATCATCGCAACGGTGGCAATGGCCAGCAGGGTGACCAGCGCAAACGCCGTACGCCAGCTCAGTTGCTGGCCCAGCCAGGTGGTGAGCGGGTTGCCGATCAGGATGGCGATGGACAGGCCGAGCAGCACGCGCGACATCGCCTGGCCGCGCTGGCCGGCCGGGCTGATCGCCGCCGCTACCAGCATCGCCACGCCAAAGTAAGCGCCATGCGGAAGGCCCGCGACGAAGCGCGCGATGAGCATGGTGGCGTAGTTCGGTGCCAGCGCGCTGGCCAGATTGCCGACTGCATAGAAGCCCATCAGCGCCAGCAGCAGGCGACGGCGCGGGAAGCTGGCGCCGACGAACGCCAGGACCGGTGCACCGACCACCACGCCGATGGCGTAGGCGCTGATGAGATGGCCGACCTGTGTTTCGGTGATCGACAGGCCACGACTGATTTCCAGCATCAGGCCCATGCTGGCGAACTCGCTGGTACCGATGGCAAAGCCGCCGAGCGACAGGGCGAGGATGATCAGGGTGCGCTGGCGGGGCGTCAGCTGCGCGGCCAGGGAGGAATTGGGGCTCATGCGGGGACGCAGGGGGCGGGGAGCAGGCTATTGTACTGCTGCACCGCAGCAGGGGCATCGCCCGCTGCCAAGAATCAGCGTTTGGCAGGTGGTGCCGACCGCGCCCCGAGGCGGGTCAGGCCAGCACGTACATGTCGCTCCAGAGAAGGAACGCTTCCGGCGTCATCTGCGCTTCGAGTTCGGCAAGCACGATGTCACGCACCCTGATCAGCGCCTGCGCCTGCGTGGGGGAATCGTCGCAGTTGGCAGGAGCGCCTGCACCGGCCTCGTCAGCCAGCTGAACCAGCGTGCGCGCCGCCTCCATCAACGACAGCAGGCGGGCGGCTGCCGGGTCCGGCACGTCCGTGGATGCGCTGCGGCTACCGAGGGCGGCCAATGCGGCGGCGTACTTGCCACGCAGGCGGTTGGCCACCTCCGGCGGCAGCTGCAGCAACCGGCGTGGATGGGCGTTGTCGGCGATGTCGGCCAGCTTCACCTTCAATGCCCGTGGGTGCTGGCGGATGCCTGCGTAGTAATGCTGGGCGTCGGCAGCGCTGTGCCGGTTGAGCAGGGTCACGATGTCCCGGATCGGCGCCGGAAAGGCCGCCAGCCGGGGCGCGTACTCTGGGCAATCCTCCACCACGTCGTGCAGCCACGCGGCCGCCTTCGCCGTGTCGTCGTCATGGATTGCGGCCGCCACTCGCGCGACATGTTCGATGTAGGGCCGTCCGGCCTTGTCCTGTTGCCCGGTATGGGCTTCGCTTGCCAATGCGCGCGCCTGTACGACCCAGTCCATCGTTGCCTCCTGCTGCTGGAGGCTGGATTATCGCCCAGTCGCGCTGGCGCCGAGATTGACCCGCCGCAGGGGGCTGGATAACGTGCGCGCGCCTGCAGCACGCAGGCGCCTGCCGAGCGTGGTTTTTCATGTTGGAGAGTGTCGTCCGCGCGTCGTATCGAACCTTCTCACTTTCTGCGGGCCCGCTGGCCGGGTCTGCCGCACTGAACGAGGTGCTCTGTGAGCTTTCTCATCCGTCCTGAAACACCCGCCGACGTTGACGGCATCCATGCGCTGACGGCCGCGGCCTTTGCCACGGCCGAGCACAGCAGCCACACCGAGCAGTTCATCGTTGACGCACTGCGTGCCCGCGGCGAGCTGTCGGTTTCGCTGCTGGCGGTGCACGAAGAGCGGCTGCTCGGCCATGTAGCCGTGTCGCCGGTGTCGGTGTCCGACGGCAGCAGCGGCTGGTACGGCCTGGGCCCGATCTCGGTGCTGCCGGAGCGACAGGGGCAGGGCATCGGTGCCGCATTGATGCGCGCGGCCATCGAGGCCCTTCGCCAGCAGCACGCGCGAGGCTGCGTGTTGCTGGGCGAGCCGGAGTACTACGGTCGTTTCGGCTTCCGCGCCGAGCCGGGGCTGGTGCTGCCGGGCGTTCCTGCCGAGTACTTCCAGGCGCTGTGCCTGCAGCCGCCACTGGCGCAGGGAGAGGTGCGCTACTCCCGGGCGTTCGAAGCGACCAACTGATCGCGGGCGTTCAGCCCGCGTGCCGAAGATGGATCAGCGGATACGGACGGCCCTGCGAATCCAGCGCTGAGCGGCCGGTCTCGATGAAGCCCATGCGCAGGTAGAACCCCACTGCCTGCGCATTCTGTGCATTGACGTCGGTGCTCAGCTGCGGATGCACGGCCAGTGCGTGCTGCAGCAGCTGGCGGCCAATGCCGGTGCCGCGCACGTCCGGGTCGATGAACAAGGCTTCCAGATGCGTCCCGTCGATCAACATGAAGCCCAGAGGACGATCATCTGCATCCACGGCCACAGTGGTCGGCGCCCGGGGCAGGAAACCAGCCACTTCGGCATCGATGGCCAGGCGGTCTTCAGGGCGGAGGAAGTCGTGGGTGGCGTCGACGGCGCGGCGCCACAGGTCGACGAGTGCGGCACCGTCATCGGCGCGCGAGGGGCGCAGGGTGGTCATGGGCGGGAACGTGAAGCGGGCAGGCAGCACAGTATGATGTCATTCTGGCATCCGCTGCGCAGCCCGGCGTTACACTGTGCGCCTGAGCTCTGCCGCCTCACGGAAACTGCCATGACCGACGCTCCGGGTGTACCGGTGCACGACGCCGACGAACAGTGGATGCGCCATGCGTTGGCGCTGGCCGAACGCGCGCAGCGCGAGTTCGACGAGATCCCGGTCGGTGCGGTGCTGGTCGGTGCCGACGGCCAGCTGCTGGGTGAGGGCTGGAACCTCAATATCGCTTCGCACGATCCCAGCGCGCACGCCGAGATCGTGGCGATGCGTGCCGGCGGCAAGGCGCTGGCCAACCATCGACTGTTGGGCAGCACGCTGTACGTGACGCTGGAGCCCTGCGCGATGTGCGCGATGGCAATCGTGCATGCGCGCGTGTCGCGGCTGGTCTACGGTGCCAGCGACCCGAAGACCGGTGCCTGTGGCAGCGTGTTCGACCTGCTGGGCGACGCGCGCCACAACCACCGCGTGGAGATCCACGGCGGGGTGCTGGCCAAGGAGGCGAGCACGCGGCTGACCAACTACTTCCGCGCCAAGCGCGGCAAGCCGCCCCTGTTGCTGGAAGGCCCGACGGACGAGGGATGAGCAGCGAAAGGGTATGATGGGCGCCCCTTTCCTTTCCCGGCGGCCCGCGGGCCAGCCCTGCAGCGAGACGACACGATGGTGGAGAACGGCGCGGCCAACGAGCGATTGATCTGGATCGACCTGGAAATGACCGGGTTGGATACCGACAACGATTCGATCATCGAGATCGCCACCGTAGTGACCGATGCCCAGCTCAACGTGCTGGCCGAAGGACCGGAATTCGCCATCCATCATCCGCTGGAGACGCTGGAGGCGATGGACGAGTGGAACCGCAACCAGCATCGTCGTTCCGGCCTGTGGCAGCGCGTTCTGGACAGCAGCGTGACCCTTGCCCAGGCCGAGGCGCAGACGGTGAATTTCCTGGCGGAGTGGATTCCGGCCGGCCTGTCGCCGATGTGCGGCAATTCGATCTGCCAGGATCGCCGCTTCCTGCACCGGCAGATGCCGCGCCTGGAGAAGTACTTCCACTACCGCAACCTGGACGTGTCCACGGTGAAGGAACTGGCCAGGCGCTGGGCGCCGGGCGTGGCCGCTGGCGTCGGCAAGAACAGCAGCCATACCGCACTCAGCGACGTGCATGATTCGATCAACGAGCTGCGCCACTATCGCCGGTTCATGGGCGCGCTTTCGGGGTTGCCGATTGCCTGAACGACGACGCCGGGCATGGCCCGGCGCTACCCATCGTTCAACCGCGTGGCGCTACTATCGGCCCATGAACGAGCCGATCCTGCTGCCGCGCGATATCGCCCACGACGCCCGCGACTGGTCCGACCTGCAGCGGGCGGTGGCACTGCTGGAGGCGCCGACCCTGACCGCGCGCATGGCCAACCTGGTCGGCACGCCGCTGGAGTTCGCAGTGAAGGCCCTGCCGACGTCGGTGTCCAGCCGCATCCACGGCGCGGTGCAGGCGGCGCTGTCGAAATCCGCGCAGGCGGCGCTGTGGAGCATGGACAATTCACCCGGCAAGGGCGCATCCACCCGCTGGCACAAGGTGGCTGCCGCAACGTCCGGCGCGGTCGGCGGTGCCTTCGGTTTTGCCGCGTTGTTCATCGAACTGCCGGTGTCGACCACCATCATGATGCGCGCCGTGGCCGATGTGGCGCGCAGCGAAGGCTTCGACCTGTCCGAGTTCAGCACACGCCAGGCCTGTCTGGAGGTGTTCGCGCTGGGCGGCAATTCGCCGCGCGACGACGCCAGCGAGACCGGCTACTACCTGGCCCGCGGCTTCACCACCGATGTGATGCGCCACCTGTCGGCCGAGCTGGCCGGCCGCGTGGTGACCGGCCGCGACCTCACCCTGGGCGTGGCGCCGAAGGAGGCCGGCAAGCTGTTGGCCAAGCTGGTGGAGAAGGTCGCCGCGCGTTTCGGTGTGGTGGTGACCGAGAAGTTCGCCGCGCAGGCGGTCCCCATCGTGGGTGCTGCCGCCGGCGCCACGCTCAACACCATGTTCACCGACTACTACCAGGACATGGCACGCGGGCATTTCATCGTGCGCCGGCTGGAGCGCAAGTACGGTGAGGATGTAGTGCGCACCTGCTATGACCGCGTGGCGCATGGCGGCGCCCTGATCGAGCCGACGCTCTAACCGGTGTCGGGGGCAGATCCCTCTGCCGTGCAAAGGGATCTGACCCCGGGCGAGACCTCGGGCGAGCCTATCATTGCCCCGGCGGAACAACTGTTTTGCCAGTCCGTGCCTGTTGCCCGGCGGGCGCCATCCCCATTCTTTGCGGCACTCCCCCGCAAGAGATGGCCGACATGCTGTTCACTCCCCACCGCCTGGGCGCACTGACCCTGCCCAACCGCATCGTGATGCCGCCGATGACCCGTTCGCGTGCGGCCCACGGTAATGTTGCCACCGCCGAAATGGCGGCGTACTACGCGCAACGTGCCGGCGCCGGCCTGATCATCAGCGAAGGCACCCAGATCAGCCCGCAGGGCCAGGGTTATGCCTGGACCCCGGGCATCCACAGTCCGCAACAGGTACAGGGGTGGCGCCAGGTCACCGATGCGGTACACGCGGCGGGCGGACGCATCTATGCGCAGCTGTGGCACGTGGGCCGCGTTTCGCATATTGCCCTGCAGCCGAACGGTGAGGCGCCGGTGTCGTCGTCGGCACTGCTGGCCGAAGGCGTGAAGGTGTTCGTTGATCCGACCGGTGCCGGCCCGGAGGCAGGCGTCGGCGAGATGATCCAGCACTCGATGCCGCGCGCCCTGCGCGAGGACGAGATTCCTGGCATCGTCGAGGACTACGCGCAGGCGGCACGCAATGCACTGGCGGCGGGCTTCGACGGGGTCGAGCTGCATGGGGCCAATGGCTATCTCATCAACCAGTTCATCGATTCGCAGGCCAACCAGCGCACCGATGGCTATGGTGGCGCGCTGCAGAACCGGCTGCGCTTCCTGCGTGAGGTGACGCGGGCGGTGGTTGAGGTGGCGGGTGGCGACCGGGTGGGGGTGCGCCTGGCGCCGCTGACCACGCTGCAGGGGGCGGTGGACGATACGCCGCAGGCCACCTATCTGGCGGCCGCGCATCTGCTGGGTGGGCTGGGCGTGGGCTACCTGCACATCGCCGAAGCCGACTGGGACGACGCACCACCGATGCCGCTGGCATTCAAGCAGGCGCTGCGCATGGTCTATTCGGGAACACTGATCTACGCCGGCAAGTACACCGCCGAGCGCGCCGAGCAGGCACTGGCCGAAGGCTGGGCTGACCTGATCGGCTTCGGCCGGCCGTTCATCGCCAACCCGGACCTGCCGGAGCGGCTGCGCCAAGGTTCGGAACTGAACCTGCCGGACCGCGCGACGTTCTTCGGAGGCGGGGCGGTGGGCTTCACCGATTACCCGACGCTGGAAAAGAGCGTCGCTGCCTGATTCCGCATCCGCCGGGGGGGGGGGGGGGCCCCCCCCGCGCCGGGGGGGGGGGGTGCGGGGGCGGGCGGGGCCCCCCCCCCGGCGAGCGCGCAGCGCGGGATGAGGCGCGGCGGTCAGGGCGTGTCGCGCACCAGCGCGTCGGCCTCGACCACGCCACCGTCCTTGCCGTGCAGGTACAGATGCATGTCCTGCTGCGGATAAGGAATGTTGATGCCAGCCTTGTCGTAGCCCAGCTTGATCTGCTCGAGCAGCGTCACCTTCGTGCCGAACCAGTCGGCCGACTTCACATAGCAGCGGATGCCCAGATTGATCGCATGCGCGCCCAGCTCGTAGACCACCACGTCCGGCACCGGCGTCTGAAGTACGCGCGGGTCGGCTTTCATCAGCGCGAGGGCGGTGTCGCGCGCCAGCTGGATGTCGTCGTCGTAGCCGATGCCGACCACCAGCTCGACGCGACGGGTCGGTTCGGCCGTGAGGTTGATGATCGGCGCCGCGGTGATCAGGGTGTTCGGAATGGTGGTGTGCTGGTTGTCAGCGCCGGTGATGACGGTCTGGAAAATGCGCACTTCGCGTACCGTGCCGGTCTGGCCGGCGACCGTCACCACATCGCCCACGCGGAACGGGCGCAGGGTCACCAGCATCACGCCTGAAGCGATGTTGGACAGCGAATCCTTCAGCGCCAGGCCGACGGCCAGGCCTGCAGTACCGAGCACGGCCAGCAGCGGGGTGATCTTTACGCCAAGCGTGCCGATGGCCAGCACCACCACGATCACCAGCGACGCCGCATACACCACGTTGCGCAGGAAGCTGCCCAGCATCGGGTCGGCGCCCATTCGCGCGGTCGCGCGCGGCATCGCGTTGGACAGGCGGCGTGCCACCCACAGGCCGACCAGCAGCACCACGATGGCGGCCAGCAGTGGCACGCCATAGGTTTCCAGCAGTCGCTCCCAGTCCAAGGTGTGGAACCAGGATGACGTGGCGGGCGTAGCGGGTGCGGCGGCGATCATGCGGGTGGTCCTCTGCTGCGAAAGGGAGTTGCCCAGGGCAGGGCGTGCGCGCACGCCAGAAACAGCAAGCCCCGCAGAGGCGGGGCTTGCATGCAGCAGCAGTATGGGCGGACGTCGATGAAAACGACGTCAGCCTGCAGCCTTCAACGCATCATGCGCTGGCCTTCAGCTTGGCCAGGCGCAGCCAGGTATCGACCACGGTGTCCGGGTTCAGCGACACCGATTCAATGCCTTCCTGCATCAGCCATTCGGCCAGGTCCGGGTGATCGGACGGGCCTTGGCCACAGATGCCGACGTACTTGCCCTTGGCCCGTGCCGACTTGATCGCCATCGACAGCAGCTTCTTCACTGCCGGGTTACGTTCGTCGAACAGATGGGCGACGATCGACGAGTCGCGGTCCAGGCCCAGGGTGAGCTGGGTCAGGTCGTTGGAGCCGATCGAGAAGCCGTCGAAGATTTCCAGGAACTCATCGGCGAGCAGTGCGTTGGACGGCACTTCGCACATCATGATGATCTTCAGGCCGTTCTCGCCCTGCTTCAGGCCGTTCTGGGCGAGGACTTCCACCACCTTGCGGCCTTCTTCCAGCGTGCGCACGAACGGAATCATGACCCAGAGGTTGTCCAGGCCCATTTCGTTGCGCACGCGCAGTACGGCCTTGCACTCCAGCGCGAAGGCAGCCGAGAAGCTCGGATCGACATAACGGCTGGCGCCGCGGAAGCCGATCATCGGGTTCTCTTCGTGCGGCTCGTAGTTGCTGCCGCCGATCAGGTTGGCGTACTCGTTGGACTTGAAGTCCGACAGGCGCACGATCACCGGGTTCGGCGCGACCGACGCGGTGAGGGTGGCGATGCCCTCGGCCAGGCGGTCCACGTAGAAGCTGACCGGGTCACCGTAGCCGGCGATCTTCTCGTCGATCTTCTTCTTCGTTGCCGCGTCCTGGCGGTCGTACTCCAGCAGCGCGTTCGGGTGGATGCCGATGTGGCTGGCGATGATCATTTCCAGGCGCGCCAGGCCGATGCCGGCGTTCGGCAGCTGGCCGAAGTCGAAGGCACGTTCCGGGTTGGCCACGTTCATCATGATCTTCAGCGGAGCCGGCGGCATGTTGCCCAGATCGGTGGTGGTGCGCTCAAAGCCGAGCTTGCCTTCGTAGATGAAGCCGGTATCGCCTTCAGCGCAGCTGACGGTGACCAGCTGGCCGTCTTCGATGACCTTGGTGGCGTTGCCCGAGCCGACCACGGCCGGTACGCCCAGCTCGCGGGCGATGATCGCGGCGTGGCAGGTACGGCCACCGCGGTTGGTGACGATGGCCGAAGCGCGCTTCATCACCGGCTCCCAATCGGGATCGGTCATGTCGGCAATCAGCACGTCGCCCGGCTGCACGCGGTTCATGTCGTCCAGCGTCTTCACCACGCGGGCCACGCCCGAACCGATCTTGGCGCCCACGGCACGGCCTTCGGCCAGCACGTTGCCGCCCTTTTCGGTCAGCGCGAAGCGCTCGATCTGGGTGGCGTGGCTGCGCGACTTCACCGTCTCCGGGCGCGCCTGCACGATGAACAGCTTGCCGCTGACACCGTCCTTGGCCCACTCGATATCCATCGGGCGGCCGTAGTGCTTTTCGATCACCAGCGCCTGCTTGGCCAGTTCCTGCACGTCCTCGTCGCTGATCGAGAAGGTGTTGCGCAGTTCGGCCGGAGTGTCCTCGATCCTGACGCGCTCGCCGGGAACGTCCGAGTACACCATGCGGATCGCCTTGCTGCCGAGCGAGCGGCGCAGGATCGCCGGCTTGCCGGCCTGCAGGGTGGGCTTGTAGACGTAGTACTCGTCCGGGTTGACCGCGCCCTGCACGACCATTTCGCCCAGGCCGAAGGACGAGGTGACGAACACCACGTCGCGGAAGCCCGATTCGGTATCCAGGGTGAACAGCACGCCGGAGGAACCCACGCCCGAGCGCACCATCAGCTGCACGCCGGCGGACAGGAACACGTCCTCATGCTTGAAGCCGTGGTGCACGCGGTAGGCGATGGCGCGGTCGTTGTACAGCGAAGCGAACACTTCCTTGACCTTGTGCACGACATCGTCGGCACCGGTGACGTTGAGGAAGGTTTCCTGCTGGCCGGCGAACGAGGCGTCGGGCAGATCTTCGGCGGTGGCCGAAGAGCGCACCGCCACGGCCACGTCGCCGCCGCCGTTCTCGGCGCTCAGCTTGGCGTACGCGGTCCGGATGTCCTGGTCCAGCTGCGGCTGCAGCGGAGCGTCGATGACCCAGCCACGGATTTCCTTGCCAGCCGCGGTCAGCGCGGTAACGTCCTCGACGTCCAGCGTGGCCAGCTTGTCGAAGATGCGCTTGGACAGATCGTTGTGCGCGATGAAGTCCTTGAAGGCTTCAGCGGTGGTGGCATAACCGCCCGGCACCGACACGCCCAGACCGGCCAGATTGCCGATCATCTCGCCCAGCGACGAATTCTTGCCGCCTACGCGGGCCAGGTCGGCCAGACGCAGTTCGTGCAACCACAGGATGTTCTCGTTCAAGCGCGATGCTCCGTTTGGCCATCGCCCGAGGCGGGCTGTAATGGCCGCGTCCGTAGGAAGAAGCCGATATGATGCCGGGCAGAGTACCGTCGGCACAAGCTTGTGCTGGCGGCCTTTTTAGGCTTCGTAGGGGGTAAAAGCGCGCATGTCGACCATCCGCCCGGTGTTCTATGTTTCCGATGGAACCGGTATCACCGCTGAAACCATTGGACATAGCCTGCTGACCCAGTTCTCCGGGTTCAGCTTCATTACCGATCGCATGTCGTTCGTCGATGACCCCGAAAAGGCCCGTGAAGCCTGTGCCCGGATCCAGGCGGCGGGGGAGCGCTACCAGGTCCGGCCGATCGTGGTGAACTCCTGCGTGGACCAGAGCCTGAGCCTGATCCTGGCCGACAGCGGGGCGCTGATGCTGGACGTGTTCGCGCCGTTCATCGAGCCGCTGGAGCGGGAACTGTCCAGCCCGCGCCTGGCCCGGGTCGGCCAGGCCCACGGCATGGTCGATTTCGACACCTACCACCGCCGCATCAATGCGATGAACTTCGCCTTGACCCACGACGACGGCATCGCGGTGAACTATGACGATGCCGACGTGATCCTGGTGGCGGTGTCGCGGGCCGGCAAGACCCCGACCTGCATCTACCTGGCCCTGCACTACGGGGTGCGCGCAGCCAACTACCCGCTGACCGATGAAGACCTGGAAAGCGACCGCCTGCCTGCGCGGCTGCGCAACTACCGGCGGAAGCTGTTCGGCCTGACCATCGACCCGGACAGGCTGCAGCAGATCCGCCAGGAGCGCCGGCCGAACTCACGCTACGCCAATCTGGAAACCTGCCGGCGCGAAGTGGCGGCGGCCGAGACCATGTTCCGCATGGAGAGGATTCCGACCCTGAGCACCACGCACACCTCCATCGAGGAAATCTCCAGCAAGGTGCTGGGCACGCTGGGGCTGCAGCGCGAAATGTACTGATCCTCTCCCGGCGGCGCCGGCGATGCCGGGCCACGCTGGATGGCTGCGCTGCGCGCTCGCCGGGCCTGGCCCAGCGCTACCTGTCAGCGCGTGGATGCACACGGACGATCGCGGCCGGTGGGTTGGCTGCGGCTTGAACAGCCCCCACGTTGAACCACCAACGTGTAGGATCGACCCATGGCCCGAGCCTTGCCCCGCACCGAACGCATTCCCCGCCTGAGCCGGCTGAGCTGGCTCATGGGCCTGTATGCGGAAAACTACCGGCACCTGGTGCGTCTGTTCGCACCGGCCGAGCTGGTTGCGGGCAGCTACATCTCTTCGGTGGGTGATGGCCTGGATGTGCGTCTGGACGTGATCGAGTGCCATCGCTACACCGTCGAACTGCGCCTGACCTACGACCTGGCCGACCCGGTGACCGGCGAGCCGGACCCGTCGGCCTATGTGCGCCTGTACCGCGACGCACGCCAGGCTGAAACCACCCATTGCTACGTCGGCCGCCGCTGGCAGGACACCATGGGGCTGTATCCGCCGCCGGCCGAACTGATCAGCCACCGCATGCGGATGAACACCTTCCTCGGCAAGTGGCTGGAATACCTGGCCGAGCGTGGCCATGGCGTGGCCACCCTGCGTCGCGATCCGGACGGCAGCGCGGCAGCCGATGGCGAGCGTCGCCTGTCGCTGGTGCGCTGATCGGCCATAATCCGGGGCTGACCTGCCGCCGGATGCCGCCATGCCGTATACCCCGATCGTCGCCACCCTGGGCTATGTGCTTTCGCCCGACGGGCGCCAGGTGCTGATGATCCATCGCAATACCCGCCCCGGCGACCACCATCTGGGCAAGTACAACGGCCTGGGGGGCAAGATCGAGCCGAGCGAGGACGTGGCAGCCGGCATGCGCCGCGAAATCGCAGAGGAAGCCGGCATCGCGTGTACCTCGATGCGTCTGCGCGGCACCATCAGCTGGCCGGGTTTCGGCAAGCACGGTGAGGACTGGTTCGGGTTCGTGTTCGTGATCGACGGCTTTGAAGGCAGCCCGCACGGCGGTAACCATGAGGGCACGCTGGAGTGGGTTGACCTGGACAAGCTCGACACGCTGCCGATGTGGGAGGGCGACCGCAATTTCCTGCCGCTGGTGTTCGACGCGGATCCGCGTCCATTCCACGGGGTGATGCCGTACAAGGACGGACGCATGCAGAGCTGGTCGTTCAGCCGGCTGTGAACTGCGTCGAGGCAGTACGGATTAATACCCGGGTGATATTGACGCCATAAAATTGCCCGGGTAATATTTCCGCATCGCCCCGGTGCCCGTGCCATGTCCAACGCTCCCCTTCCGCCGTTCAGCTGCTTCGACGGTCATCGACTTGTCGCTTCCGGTACGCCGGACGTCGCCGCGCTGGCGCTCAGGCAGCTGCGTGCCGATGCGGCTGCCGGCCCGCTGCTGGTGTTCGACAACGCCACCGGCCTGACCCGGGATTTCGATACGCGTGGCAGCGTCGCGCAGCTGCTGGCGCGTATCGCCCAAGCCTTCCCGGCATCACTCCCGGACGCCGATGTGCAGACGGCGGCCACCGATGAACCGGTGGTGGCGCGCGGGCGCGGGCGACCGAAACTGGGCGTGGTTGCACGCGAGGTCACGCTGCTCCCGCGTCATTGGACCTGGTTGGCCGGACAGCCGGGCGGCGCCTCGGTGGCGCTGCGGCGGCTGGTGGAAGCGGCCAGCCGGGCCGGTGCCGATCTGGACCGGCAGCGCCGCAACGCCGAACGCGCGTATCACTTCCTGCAGACCATCGGCGGCGATCTGCCCGGCTTCGAGGAAGCCACGCGTGCGCTGTTCGCGCACGACCGCGCGCGCCTGCAGGCTGTGCTGGAAAGCTGGCCTGTCGACGTACGCAGCCATGCTTTGCGTCTGGCCTTCGACGAACCTGCCGGCAGCACCGACGACTGACCTGCCGCCCCGCAGATGCAAGCGGCCGCGCTGACCGCGGGCCGTTACTCCTCCCACCTGCGTCTCCTGCTGGCCCCTTGGCCGGGCAGGGCAACGCTTTGCCCATGGAGTGCCCATGAATCCCCCATCACTGTCCGCAGCGCCTGTGTCGCCCCCCCTGTGGCGCGCCTATCTCGGGTTGTTGCTGCCGATGCTGTTGACCAACGCTCTGCAGCTGGCCTCCGGGACGCTCGACAACATCTACCTCGGCCACCTGCTCGGTGCACATGCGGTGGCCGCAGCGGCAGCGGTGTTTCCGATGTTCTTCCTGTTGCTGGCCCTGGCAATGGGCCTGGCTACGGGCGCCACGGTGCTGATCGGGCAGGCGTGGGGGTGCGGTGATGTGGTGCGGGTGCGGCGGGTCGCCGGAACGGCGATCGCACTGATGCTGGCGGTGTCGTTGCTGGTGATGGTGGTCGGCAACCTGTTCGCACCGCAGCTGCTGCAGGCGCTCGGCACACCGGCGCCGATCCTGGGTGAGGCCATCGCCTACGCGCGCATCATGCTGAGCGGCGTGCCGGTGATCTTCCTGCTCTGGCTGGCAACGTCGGTCAGCCGCGCGGTGGGCGATGCGATGTCGCCGCTGCACGCGTTGCTGATCGCCACCTTGATCGGCCTGCTGTGTGCACCCTTGCTGATCGTCGGTGCTGCAGGCCTGCCGAGGATGGGAGCGGCCAGCGCCGCATTCTCCGCGGTGCTGGCTTCCACGCTGGCGTTGGCCTGGCTGTCGTGGCGCTGGCGCCGACAGGGGCATCCGCTGGCACCCGATCGTGATCTGCTGCGTGCGGTGCGCGTGGATGCGGGCACGGCGCGATCAATGTTGCGGATCGGGGTGCCGTCGTCGCTGCAGATGCTCAGCCTGGCCGTTGCCGAAATCGTACTGCTGGGCTGGATCAACCGGCACGGTTACCTGGCGACCGCCGCCTATGGCGCGGTCAACCAGCTGATGAGCTGGGTGCAGCTGCCGGCGATGTCGCTGGGCATCACCGCCACTGTACTGGCTGCGCACGCGATGGGCGCAGGGCGCGTGGCGCGGCTGCCTGCGATCGCCCGCACCGGTGCGTGGCTGGGGGGCGGGCTGCTGGCTGCGGTGGTGGGGCTGGTGATGCTGTCGGCACCGTGGCTGGTCGGCCTGATCCTGGACGCACCGGACGTACGCGCGCTGGCTACAGAGCAGCTGCGCACGGTGGCCTGGGGCGTGCTGGCAATGGGCGGCGCCTCGGTGCTGGTGGGCGTGATGCGCGGCAGCGGCACGGTCGTGTGGCCGGCGCTGCTCGGAATGGCGGCCATCGTGCTGCTGGAACTGCCGCTGGCGGCTTGGCTGCATGCGCGGCATGGCCTGGCGGGACTGTGGTGGGCCTGGCCGCTGGGACTGGTGATGATGCTGGTGCTGCAGCTGTTCTGCTTCGCCGGTTGGCGGCGCCGGATTGCCGGCTGAGCGCCTGGCCGCTGCGCTCGCCGGGCATGGCCCGGCGCTACCGGGCCGGCATCCTTGAGGTAGCGCCGGGCCATCCCCGACGGAAAACGATCACTGCCGGTGCGCCAGCAGCAAATGGAAGTGCTTCTCGCGCTGCTGGCCATCGTTGCCTTCCGCGGTTTCACGGTGTGCCCGCCAGGCCGAAACACGGAAGCCCGAGATCCGCAGCGCGCGTTCCACCGCCTCCAGTTCGTGCAGGTGGAAGGTCGAGGCAAACGGCAGACCGCGCATGAAAGTGGCATCGCCGAACGCCAGGCACAGGCGGCCGCCAGGGCGCAGCACCCGCGCCAGTTCGTCCAGCACCGGCGCCAGGTTCGGCCAGAAGTAGAGGGTGTTTACGCTCAGCGCCGCGTCCACGCAGGCATCGGTGACGGGCAGGGCGTGGGCGTCGCCATGGCGCAGTTCCGCGCGATCACCCAGGCCGGTCGAGGCCAGTCGCTGGTTGCCGGCCGCAACCATGGCGGTGGACAGTTCGATACCGAGGTAGCGGCTGTTGGCCGCTTGCAGCAGCAGGGGCGCGAACGCGCCATTGCCCGGGCCGATTTCCAGCACGCTCTCGCCTGCAGCGGTCGCGAGCAGGCGGATGGCGGCCTGGTTGAGCCCGCCATTGCTGCGGTTCATCGCGTCGGCCACGTCCAGGGCGTGGTCGCCATGGGGCATCCGCAGTTGAGCGGCCAGGGTGGCTGCGTCCAGCATCGGCATCGTCCGGTGAGGGGATCAGGACGTGGCGACGGCGGGTCCGCCGCTGACCATAGCGCCAGAGAGCCGGCTTGGGAAGGGCGGAAACCCCGCCAGAAGTGATGAGCAAATGTCCACCGTCGCAGTCGGTGAGAACGGGTTGTCCACAGGGGGTGTGGATTACGCGTGGGCAACTTTGTGGATAAGCCTCGACAGGCGCCACCCCCCTAGGCTGTCAAGATGGGTGGCGAAAAATTCACCGCTGGTGACGATGCGTGAGCGACCGGTGAAGGGGGAACGCGGGCCGTGCTGTCGCCAGCGGCTGCGCTCGCGGTAACCTGTGGCCCTTGATGCCCCGTGAGACTTCATGAAACGTCACTTCTCGATGCTGCGCGAGTTCCAGCTGGCGGACTGGTTCACCCTGGCCAACGCCTTCTGCGGCACCGGCGCGGTGTTCGCCGCCATGCGCTTCCTGCAGGATGGCGAGCGTGGCTACCTGCTGTTCGGCATGGCGTTGATCCCGCTGGCCTTCATCTTCGACGCGCTGGACGGCCGCATCGCGCGCTGGCGCAAATCCAGTTCGACGCTGGGCCGCGAGCTGGATTCGCTGTCCGACGTGATCTCCTTCGGCGTGGCCCCGGCCGCGCTGGCCTATGCCTGTGGCATGCAGGGCGGGTGGGACTGGCTGGTGCTGAGCTACTTCGTCTGCTGTGGCGTCAGCCGTCTGGCCCGCTACAACGTGACTGCCGAGGCGCTGGCCGGCGACGAGGGCAAGGTGAAGTTTTTCGAGGGCACCCCGATCCCGACCAGCCTGGTGCTGGTGATCGTGCTGGCGATCGCGGCGGGTACCGACGCGATCGGCCCGGACATCTGGCTTGGCCAATGGCAGCTGGGTCCGTGGCAGTTGCATCCGATGGTGCTGCTGTTCGCCCTGTCCGGGTCGCTGATGATCAGCAAGACCCTGCGTATTCCCAAGCCATGACGGCATCCTGCGGAGGCATGCGATGACCAGTTCGGCCCATGACGCCGGCAGCAGCGATTTCGAGACTCTGGCCCGGCAGTATTTCGGGGCTTGGGGCGATGCCCTGCGCCATGCCTCCGCCGCCGGTGCGCCGGGCAGCGGCGATGCCGGCAACTGGCAGCGCCTGTTTGACGGCTGGAGCCAGATGCTGCCCGAGCAGGGGCCGGGAGCGCCGGAGGACGCGGTGCGCCGGTTCCGCGAGCAGGCGGGCAGCTGGTACGGCACGATGCAGGAGGTCGCCAGCCGCTTCGCCGGTCGCGATGCCAGCAGCGCAGAAGTGGCACAGGCCTGGCGTGAGGCAGTGCAGGGCCAGGGGGATGGCCTGCTGCAATGGATGCTGCAGGGCGCGCGCGGCAGCACCCAGGCCGGCGGTTCGTTGCCGGAGTTCGCCAACTGGCTGCAGCAATGGCAGCTGCAGGCGGGCCCGTGGCTGCAGAGCCCCGCCTTCGGTCCCGGCCGTGAACACCAGGCGCGCTGGCAGGCCCTGCTGCGCGCGCAGGAGGATTACCAGCAGCAGTCGCGCGCCTATGTCGAACAGATCCGGCAGGCGCTGGACGAGGCCTTCGACCTGTTCGAGCAGCGGCTGGCCCAGCATGAGCAGCCCGGCAGCCAGTTGACCAGCGCGCGGGCGATGTTCGACCTGTGGATCGAGGCGGCCGAAGAGGCTTACGCCAAGGTGGCCCTGTCCGAGCCGTTCCAGCAGGTCTATGCCGACCTCGGCAACGCACAGATGCGCCTGCGCGCTGGGCTGCAGCGCGAAGTGGAGCAGGTAAGCGAGCGGATCGGCCTGCCGACCCGTTCCGAAATGGATGCCGCGCACCGTCGCATTGCCGAGCTGGAGCGCAGCCTGCGTCGCCTGCAGGCGCAGGTGACGGTGCTGGCGGGTACGGCGACGGTGGATCCGGCCGCACAGCCGGCCCCGGCCAGGGTGAAGCCTGGCACTCGCAGGGCGGCCGCGAAGAAGGCGGCGCCAACGCCGAAGGCGGCAGTCAAGAAGGCTGCAGTCAAGAAGGCTGCAGTCAAGAAGGCTGCAGTCAAGAAGGCTGCTGCAAAGCGTGCGCCAGCCAGGAAGGCGACATCCCGTACTTCCTCGCGGAAAACATGACCGATGAAGGGACCTCTGGGCTTCAATGCCGATGACCTGATGCAGGAGACCCTGGCCATGCAGCGCAAGCTGATGGAAGGGCTGAAGCTGCTGCCACAGGTGGAAGATGTCGATTACGGGGTGACCGCCCGCGAGGAAGTCTGGCGTGATGGCAAGGTGGTGCTCTATCGCTTCGTCGGCGAACAGGCACCGACCCGGCGGACGCCGCTGCTGATCGTCTACGCACTGGTCAACCGCCCCTACATGGTTGACCTGCAGGCCGATCGCTCGCTGGTGCAGAAGCTGCTGGCACTGGGGCAGGACGTGTACGTGCTGGACTGGGGCTACCCGGATCGATCCGAGCGGTTCCAGACGCTGGAGGACTACCTGCTGCGCTACATCGAGGGCGCGGTGGATGCCCTGCGCGCGCGCAGCGGCGGCCCGGTGGACCTGCTCGGCATCTGCCAGGGCGGTGTGTTCGCGCTGTGCTATGCGGCGCTGCGCCGGCAGAAGCTGGGCAAGCTGATCACCATGGTGACGCCGGTTGATTTCCACACCGCCGACAACATGCTCTCGCACTGGGCACGGCAGGTGGATGTGGACCTGCTGGTGGACACGCTGGGCAACATCCCGGCCGACCTGATGAATGCCAGTTACCTGATGCTCAAGCCGTTCCGCCTGAACGTGCAGAAGTACGTGGGCCTGCTGGACATCCTCGATGACAAGGCCGCGCTGGAGGATTTCCTGCGCATGGAGAAATGGATCTTCGATTCGCCGGATCTGGCGGGCGAGGCATTCCGCGACTTCATCAAGCAGTTCTACCAGGACAACGCGCTGGTGAACGGTACGGTGCGGATCGGCGAGGAAGCCGTGGATCTGTCGCAGGTGACCCTGCCCGTGCTGAACATCTATGCCGAGCAAGACCATCTGGTGCCACCGGATGCGTCGCGCGCGATGCGGGGGCGCCTGGGCACGGAGGACTACACCGAGTCCAGTTTCCGCGGGGGGCATATTGGAATCTACGTGTCCGGACGGGCGCAGCGCGAAGTGCCAGCTACGATTGATGGCTGGTTGAAGGCTCGGGACGGGAAGGGCTAGTCTCAGGCGCTCTGGACGGGCTGGAGCCAAGGATGCTGTCGCACAAATCACTGCTGGTTGCAGCGCTGCTGCTGACCCCTGCATGGGCCCCTGCGGCCCCGGGCCCCGTAGCGCGCGGCGAAATCGCGCAGCTGATCTCCAGCCTGGACGGCTCCCAGTGCCGTTTCCAGCGCAACGGCCGCTGGTACGACGGCAGCAGTGCGCGCGCGCACCTGCAGCGCAAGTACGACTACCTGCTGAAGAAGGACCTGGTGGACAGCGCCGAGCAGTTCATCGAACGCGCGGCCACCCAGAGCAGCATGAGCGGCAAGGCCTACCGCATCCAGTGCCCCGGGCAACCGGAGCAGGCGTCGGCCGCATGGTTCAGCGCCCGGCTGCAGGCGCTGCGCCAACGCACGCCGTAGACAGGGGGGCGGTGTAGAGTCGAGTCCTGTTCGACTGCTTTATGCACTGCCAGGAGGATCCGCCATGAGTACCACGCCCCGCACGTTGTCGCGCTCGCTGAACGACCGGATGATCGCCGGGGTGATGGGCGGCATCGCGCATCGCTTCGGCTGGAATTCCACGCTGCTGCGGGTGGTCTTCGTACTGGTGTCGCTGGCATCGGCGGCATTTCCCGGCATCCTGGTCTATCTGATCCTGTGGCTGCTGATTCCCAACGAGGCCGATTGAACCGTCCTGCCATGGTCCGGCCGATCTGGCTGCGTGCCTTGCAGGTGCTGGGTGCAGCCTGGACCGTCCCCAATTCGCTGATCGGCCTGGTCGGAGGCCTGGCCGGGCTGCTGGGCGGTGCGACGGTGCGCTGGAGCGGTCGTGAGTGCGCGCTGGTGTTCGATCGCTGGCCGTGGGGGCCCGGCGGCGCGATCACGCTGGGCAACGTGATCCTGCATACCGGCCATGATCTGGCCATGCCGTGCCGGACCTATGCGCATCAGGCGGGGTGGGGGGCGGAGCCGCTGATCCGGCTGGACGACCATGAGCGCGCGCACGTCTACCAGTATCTGGTGCTGGGGCCGCTGTACCTGCCGGTGTACCTGCTGTGCGGCGGGGTGAGTGCGCGCAACCCGTTCGAGCGGGCGGCGGATCATTACGCCCGGTTCGGGCACGGCTGGTGGCCGTAGTCTGCAGCCAACGGCACAGCCCCTCGTGGGCGGTGAAGTGGGTTGCGGAAAGTCGGTCTACTGTGGGCTGGCCGGGTAGGTGGGACTGGCGGGGCCGCCGTGAACCCGTCCCTGGGGGCTTCGCCGCGCCATCCTTGGGGCGGATACCCCCGCGACCCCAACCCGACCGCCCTTGTAGAGCCGAGCCTGCGCTCGGCTTCGTGGACTGACCTGAAAGCAGCCG